>JAEKKE010000122.1 GCA_019510535.1 Acidobacteriota bacterium | reverse complement strand
GCGATCCACGGCGGTTGTAGCCGAGCCGGTTGTTCTCACAGCGCAGGCGAATACGGTTGCGATAGTGCCACGGTTCGGCGGCATGTACAGCGATCTCGGGAAGCTGACGTACGCCTGCGCGCTCCAATGTCTCCCGCAGGATGCCGCGCTTCATGGCAAGCTGCGCCTCGTAGACAGAGTGCTGATACTGGCATCCGCCACATACGCCGAAGTGGCGGCATAGCGCGGGAACGCGTTCTGGCGCGGGCTCGATCACTGCGAGCAGCTCCGCCTCTGCAAACCCCTTCTTCGATGCGCGTACGCCTGCATCGACCAGCTCGCCGGGAAGAGCGAAGGGAACGAAGACGGCCTTACCCGCCTGCTCGCCTTCGGTCATGCGGGCGAGGCCGTTGCCGCCGTAGATGGCCTTCTCGATGCGCAGCTTCATAGGTCGTGGGTCATGTAGAAGAGCGAGAGGCGAGGAAGGTTACGCGCCTCCAGCATGCGTTTCTGCAGGAACTGCTGTTCCACCTGGCGGATCTGCACAGCCTGCATGCGGCTGCGATACGGCGCAAGCTCGCGTGCGGCCTGTTCGCGCAGCCCAGTCAATTCAGCCTCAGGCGCAGCCGTCATCAGACCGGCAAAGAGCTTCTCTTCCAGCACGGTCAGCGTGCGGTCCAGTTGCTCCATATTCCCACCTGCCGTTGCACGCATCTCAGCGGCCAGCGCACGGAGACGCGTTGCCACCTCGGCAGCAACAGCATCGGCAGGCGCAGTCAGCTTTGCGTCGGCAAGAATGCCGGCATTCGATTCCAGATAGCGAGCGACGGACTCCCCTTCGAAGCCGGAGTCCTGTTCTTCCTGCGGTTGCTTCGAGGCGCCGATCGCGGCTTCCTTCATCTCCTCGGTTGCTTCCATCACGGCCTGGGCACACCATGCCAGGCCGTTCACCTTGCGCGCACCACGAGGAGCGCGGCGCTGGCGCTCGTCGTACTTATCGAAGGCCTGATCAATGCCGCGCAGCACTGCTTCCAGCGGGATGCCGGCGTCACGCCAGGTCTCAATCAAAGCCCAGTCCAGCGTGGAGAGCATCAGAAGCGATCCGCGCCGCTGCTGAAAACGCTGTTCGATCTCAGTGAAGTAGTTGAAGTAATTCAGCACCGCTACGCCTGCAACACCTTCGCAGCTTCGCCCTGCCGGCGGCGGCGCTCCTGGTTGCGGTCGTAGATGATGCGCAGACCTTCAAGGGTAAGCAACTCATCGACCGTGTCGAGATAGCGTGAGCCGGGCGCGATCAGCTTGCCGAGACCACCGGTCACAACTGTCTTCACTGGCGCGGCGAGTTCAGTAATCATCCGCTCCAGGATGCCATCCACAAGGCCGATGTAGCCGTAGTACAGACCGATCTGAATGTTGTCGGTCGTATTGGTGCCGATGATCTTGGAGGGCTTACGGATCTCAACCCGCGACAGACGCGCCGCCAGATTGAAGAGCGCATCGGCAGAGATACCGAGGCCCGGAGCGATAGCTCCGCCGAGAAACTCTCCCTTGGCCGAGACGACATCAAAGGTTGTGGCCGTGCCCATGTCCACCACAATGCACGGACCGCCATAGTGCTCGAATGCAGCGACACAGTTCACAATGCGGTCGGCGCCCACCTCGGTTGGATGATCGACCAGGACGGCGAGGCCTGTTCGAATACCCGGCTCTACGAAGAGCGGCCGGATTTTGAATAACGTCTCCGAGACACGGCGCAACACGTGGTCGACGGGCGGGACGACGGAGGAGATAGCAATTCCGGTTACATCTTCAATCTTCAGATTGCGCAGCTCAAAGAGCTCTCGCAGAAGAACGCTCATCTCGTCGACGGTGCGATGGTGAATGGTGGTAACACGCCAGTCAGCGATAAGCTTTGACGGCTGACCGGCCTCAGGGCGGTCATACACGCCCAGCATGATGTTGGTGTTTCCTACGTCGAGTGCCAGTAGCATTGCGCGCTCTCTTAGCCTCTTTCCCTTCGATCATTCGCAAGGACGCACACCGCCGGAGCGGACCGTGCGTATACCGTCACGGGTGTTAACCAGAAGAAACCCCTGGGGGTTCAACCCGCACGTCACCCCAGTATAGCCCTCGTCTTCGGCCACGCTCACCTGCTTATTCCGAACCCAGGAAGAGGCCGCGGTGAACAGTTCCAGCACGTCCTCACCGGCCTCTAGTGCAGCCAGTTCCGCTTCCAGGGCGCGCAACAGAGTGGTTAGAAGAACCTCGCGACTCTGGGGATGCCCGGTCTCGATGCGAAGTGAAGTCGCTGTATGGGAAAGCGGCTCAGGAAAACTCTCGTGATTCACGTTCAGGCCAATGCCGATAACGGCATACCGCATCGCGTCGCCTGCAAAGACCGACTCTACGAGGATGCCGGCGCACTTCTTCCCGTGGAGCAAAATGTCGTTGGGCCAGCGGATATCTGCTGCCAGCGCGGTTGCCTGCTCGATGGCCGACTTCACCGCCATGCCGGCAATCAACGATAGCCACAATGCGCGGTCACTGGTGAGCGAAGGCCGCACCAGGACGCTGACGTAGATGCCGTCCTGTGGGCGCGAGTGCCACTGGTGGCCGCGGCGTCCCCGGCCCGCGGTCTACAGTCCCGCGAAGCTCAGCCCCCAGTGCGGCCAGGTCGTACATCAGTACACATCCGCGGTGATCTTCATACTGAGGTCGACAGCAACGGCGGAGTGCGTCAGCGCGCCGACACTGATGAAGTCCACACCGGTCTTGGCATAGCTGCCGATGGTCTTCAGGTTCATGTTGCCACTGGCCTCAATGGAGACACCCGGCGCCCGTTTGCGGATCACCTTTACCGCCTTGGCGACCTCGGCCGGAGTCATGTTGTCCAGCAGGAGCGACTCAGCCCCGCCAAGGAGTGCCTGATCCAGTTCCGTAAAGGTGCGGACCTCGACCTGTATCTTCTGGCCGCCGCGACGGTCTTCCAGCGCCTTCTTCAACACCGTGGGGATGCCGCCGCCCAGCGAGATGTGATTGTTTTTAATGAGGACGCCATCGTTCAGGTCCTGCCGATGGTTGGTGCCGCCGCCGCAGGCCACGGCATACTTATCCAGCAGGCGCATCCCTGGGAGGGTCTTGCGCGTATCCAGCACCTTAACCTTCGTTCCCTGCACCTCGCGCACGTACTGTGCCGTAAGCGTCGCAACTCCGCTCATGCGCTGCATCACGTTCAAAATCACGCGCTCGCAGGAAAGGATAGACGCTGCATTGTGACGGATGACCGCCAGCGCCTGCCCCTTTTTCACCCGAACGCCATCAAAAATCTCCGGGTGGCTGATGACGTCGAAACGCCCGACAGGCTTCTTGCTGAGCCGGGCAAAGATCTCAAGGAATGCGGGGATACAGCCCAGTCCCGAGACGACACAATCTTCTTTTGCCAGGATCGATGCCGAGGCTCGCAGTGAAGGGTCAATCGTGAGCCGGGTGGTCTCGTCTTCGGTGGCTCGGTCTTCTATCAGCGCGGCTTCCAGCAGGGCCGTCACGCGCTTGCTCTTCCAGTCCATGCGCTTCATTCTACGGCGTTTCTGGCGCCTGCCAAACACTTGCATATTTCTCCCGGAACCGGGCATCCACCTGCCGGGCAGCCCCATCTCACCACGCTCAAAAGGAGGTGACAGACGATGGTCGAGGCACCCCATCACGAACCCGTCGGATTCACCAACCGCACACGCGGCCTTTCCGGCGAATACGCGCATGAACAGGGTTGGCAACTGTTCGAAGACGAGCGCCGCGTCCCAGCTATTGCTCCACCAGGCGTGGAAGAAAAATACCCCGGTCACGAGTATGATTGGGGCGCTCCCATCCCACCCGGTGACAAGGCCGTCAGGTCACTGGAGGTCGGAGACGAGAGCGAGAGAGATGCAGCGTGATCGCTGTATGGCATAAACATGGCATAAACCACGGAAAGGAGAAGAGGATGAGCAATCGGCAATCGACTCCACTCAAACAACACGGGGACAACAAGGAACCCGTGCATAACCGAGGTCACGACCGCAGTTACGCCGCCCATACTGGCGCCGACGGCATGCAACCCATGAAACCGCAGGAGGCTTCCGGCAACAGCTCCGGCAGCCATGGCAACAGTCTTCGTCAGCCACCTGCAATGCAAAGCCGGAGCGGCAAACAGCATCGCTAGATAAGATCTCAGCAAAACACGAAGGCCCGCAACAGATGGATGCGGGCCTTCCCTGTCTATTTGCGAATTTGCATCAGCCCGTATTCCGCAGGCCGGCTGAGATGCCATTGATGGTTGCCGTGATGGCGCGATTCAGGTCTTCTGTCTCTCCCTCATCGCGCTTACGCCGCATCAGCTCCACCTGAATCAGGCTCATAGGATCGACATACGGATTACGCAGACGCACTGACCGCGCGAGCACTGGGTTGGTAGCAAGCAGCTCCGTCTGCCGGGTTACAGCCAGCACCATCTTCTTCGTACGCTCGAACTCGGCGAGCAGCTTCGACCAGACACGCTCACGCAGCTCTTCATCTTTCACCAGGCCGGCATACATGCGCGCGATGCCGAAGTCGCTCTTCACCAGAGCCATCTCGACGTTGCGGATCATGTCGATGAAGAGCGGGAACTCCCGCATCATCTGCTGCAGCAGAGCCAAAGCCTCGGGCCCCTTGGCAGCGAAGATCTCCAGCGCATGACCGACGCCGAACCACGCGGGCACGAGATGACGGCTCTGCATCCATCCGAAGACCCAGGGAATGGCGCGCAGATCAGCAAAGTTGCGCTTGCCGCTACGACGCGCAGGACGGGAACCGATCTTGGCATGCTCCAGCTCAACTACCGGCGTGGCCTGCTCAAAGTAAGTAAAGACCTCGGGGTCTTCGACGATGCTGGAACGGTAGAAACCATAGGAGGTCTCGCTCAGCTCGTTCAGCGCCTCTTCCCACTCCGGCGTAAGCAGACCGGTCAGGCAGGCATCACACTGCAGCTTGGCGTCGGGACGTGCCAGAGCATCGAGTGAGGCGGCCAGCATCAGTTCCAGGTTGCGCTCGGCGAGCACTACGTCGGAGTACTTCCAGTTCATCACCTCACCCTGTTCGGTGATGCGGAACTGACCGTTGAATCCATCAAAGGGCTGCGCATAGATGGCGCGGTGCGTCGGTCCGCCGCCGCGGCCGACAGTTCCTCCACGACCATGGAACAACCGCAGCTTCACGCCACACTCGCGAGCCACATGGTGCAGCGCGCGATGCGCCTTGTAGATCTCCCAGGTCGAGGTGATCATGCCGCCGTCTTTGTTCGAGTCCGAGTAGCCGAGCATGATCTCCTGCTCATAGTTCCAGCTCTCAAGCAACGGCTTGTAGGCCTCGCTGGTCCAGACATCGCGGCAGATGCGCGGAGCGTTGCGAAGATCTTCGATCGACTCGAAGAGCGGCACCGGCTTCAGGCCGGGATCGCCTTCACGCCCTTCCACCGTAACGCCGCCCATGCGGGCCAGCCAGATGACGCGGAGCAGGTCTTCTTTTTCGGTAGCTCCGCTGATGACGTACTGGCGAATGGCACGCGGCGACTTCCGCTTGATCTCGGCAACGGTGCGCACTGTATCGATCAGCTCCAGCGTCTGCGCTGAGAGCTGCTTCGGCAGCTCGCCTTCGCTCACGCGCTGCACATCGCCAAGCTCCGCAACTGCAGTCGCGTGAACGCGGGCGTGCTGGCGGATATCGAGCGTGTGCAGATGCAGGCCATAGGTGCGCACCTCCAGCAGCAGCGGATCGAGCAACAGCTCCGCGAGGCGGCTGCCGCGATTCTCCATCAGGCTGGTGCGCAACACGCACAGGTCATGCTGAAACTCATCGGCGCCGGCATAGTGCGGCAATGTAGGCAGGCCGGAGAAGGGCACGCTGCTACGCGGCGAAGCGCCGAGACGGATCATGATGCAGATCACCAGCAGACGCACCGGCTCATGCGCAAAGCGCTGCTCTAACCTCTCGTCCTCGGTGCCGTGAAACTCTTTGACGTAGCCGGCCACCAGCTTCAGCAGTTCCTTCGAGACCGGCGCCTGCCTGGTGCTGGCTCCGAGTTGCTCGAAGAGATTCTGCAGCCGCGAGCCGTAGTGCTTCAGTAGCAGTTTCGAAGCCATGGTGATGGCTTCGCGCGTGACATCGGGTGTGACGTAAGGATTGCCGTCGCGGTCGCCCCCGATCCAGGAGCCGTAGTCCACAACGATCGGCAGATCAGCAGGGGCGGGCTTCAGGCCGTATTCGGCGGCCAGCGCCGCGGAGATCTCTCCATAGAGCCGAGGCAGTGTAGCGAAGAGCGAGGCCTCGTAGTAGTCCAGGCCGATGCGGATCTCATCACGGACCGAAGGACGCTCGGTGCGCACATCGTTGGTCTGCCACAGCGCACTGATCTCAGCCATGAGCTCGCGCTCCAGGGCCTCAAGACGCTCAGGCGCGGTGGGGATACGGTCCAGCCGCCAGAGGATGTAGCTGATACGGCGCTGTTTGAACATCACCAGTCGGCGCGCCACCTCAGTGGGATGCGCGGTGAAGACCGGGGTCACGCGCAACTGGTTCAAAAAATCGTAAGCCTGCTCAGCGGTGTAGCCTACCTGCTTCATGCGGCGTAGCGTGCCGCGCAGCGATCCGCGCTGCGGGATCGTGGAAGGATTCAGCTCGTGCGCCACACGGCGGCGCTTGCGGTGGTTGGTCTCCGCCAGGTTGATGAGCTCGAAGTAGAAGGCAAACGCGCGCGCCAACTGGTAGGCCTGCTTCTCATCCAGAGAGTGAATGCTGAGGATGGTCTGCTGCAGATTGCTGTTAGCCCGGGCGGCATCGCCGTTTGCATCCGCGTCGCGGCGCTCAATGGCGGAGAGGCGCAGCGTCTCCACCAGTTGGAACAGCTCTTCGCCGACCTGTTCGCGAAGGACATCGCCCAGCAGCTTGCCCAGCGAGCGCACATCGCGCCGTAACGGCGCCTCTTTCAGATCGCCCGTCTGTGCCTCCAACTCGGCCAGACGTTCGCTCCAGTTCTTCGGTTGCCACAACGAAGCCATACTTATGCCTGTGATTCAAGGGTGAGCGAGAGCTCTTCCCATTCTTGCATGAGCGACTGTAGTTGATCGCGGAGCTGCGCCAGCAGCTCGGTCTGCCGCTGTGTCTCATCAGCAGAGACGAAGTTGCAGAGGGCCTGTTCGGTGGTCGCTATCGCCGATTCGGTGCGCGGGATCTCTTCTTCGAGGCAGCCCAGACGGTCTTCCAGTTGACGCAGTTTGATGGGGTTCAGGCGCTTGGTAGATGAACTTTGTGTAGAAGGCGATACTTCGGCCGGTTCTGATGACTGTGACTCAGAACCCAGCCTAGCGTTGCGAGGTTCCACCCCAGCGAACGAAGTTCGCTGGGGACCCCGGGCATGGGGCACCCGGGCGGGAGAAGAGCCTTCATGCCCATCAGATTTTGCCGGACCGGTAATACCCTCCTTGCTGCGCAGATAATCCTCATAATTCCCGGGATAGACGTGGACGTGGCCGCCCTCGACCTCGAAGACCTTCGTCGCCAGGCCGTCAATGAAATAGCGGTCGTGCGAGACGAAGACCACGGTTCCGGTGAAGTTGCGGATGGCCTCCAGCAGCACATCCTTGGCGCGCAGGTCGAGGTGGTTCGTGGGCTCGTCCATCAGCAGGAAGTTCGCCGGCGAAACCAGCATCTTAGCCAGGGCATAGCGGTTGCGCTCGCCGCCGGAGAGGACTCCAAGCTGCTTGAAGACGTCGTCCCCGGAGAAGAGGAAGCAGCCCAGCAGCCCGCGCAGCTCGACTTCGGGAACCTTTGGTGCGGCAGACGAGATATCGTCCAGCATCTTTGCCTGCGGATCGAGCACCTTGTACTGGTCCTGCGCGAAGTAGTCGGCTGCCACGTTGTGGCCCAGCTTGATCTCACCGGAGGTGGGCGGCTCAAGTTGTGAGAGCAGACGGATCAGCGTGGATTTGCCGGCTCCGTTTGCGCCTACCAGGGCGATACGGTCGCCGCGGTCGATGGTGAAGCTTACGTTCTCCAGAACCTCTTTGGGGCCGTAGGACTTATCCATCCCCTTCGCTTCAAGGACAGTTCGCCCGCTGGCCGGCGGCTGCGGGAAGGTGAAGTGGATGGTGGACTCCTCTTCGGGAATCTCGATTCGCTCGATCTTTTCGAGCTCCTTGATGCGCGACTGCACTTGCTTGGCTTTGGTGGCTTGGTAGCGGAAGCGGCCAATGAAGGCCTCGAGCTGCTCAATGTGGTCGCGCTGGTTCTTGTACGCCGACAGAAGCTGCTGTTTGCGCTCCTGTTTCTGGGTGACGTACTTCTCATAGCCGCCAGTGTAGAAGTGCAGCCGCTTGTTCCAGACCTCCGCGATCTTCTCGACAGTGACATCGAGAAAGTAGCGGTCGTGCGAGATGAGGATGAAGCCGTGCGGATAGCCCTTCAGATAGCCTTCGAGCCAGTTGCGCGATTCGAGATCCAGGTGGTTCGTCGGCTCGTCCAGCAGCAGCAGCGACGGCTTTTGCAGGAGCAGCTTTGCGAGAGCGATACGCATCTGCCAGCCGCCGGAGAACTCGCTGGTGTCCCGGCCCCAGTCTTCTTTGCTGAAACCCAGACCGCCGAGAACGCTGCCTACCTGAGCATCGAGGGCATAGCCGTCGTGGGCGTGGAAGAGGTCATTGATCTCCGAGAAACGCTCAGCAACCTCGGTGTATTCGGATGAGGTGGGATCCAGCTCGGACATGGCGTGGGTGAGCTTCTCGAGCTCCTGCTCCATCTCGCGCTGGGATTGAAAGACCGTGAGGCACTCGTTGAAGACGGTCCGGCCGGTGAGATTGAGACCGTCCTGCGGCAGATAGCCCAGGGTCATACCCTTGGTGCGGTGCAGCGCACCGTAGTCGAGGGTCTCGATGCCGGCCAGGGTCTTCAGCAGGGTGGATTTGCCGGTGCCATTGCCACCGACCAGCCCAGTGCGTTCATGGGCGGTGATCAGCCAGTTGGCCTCGTCGAAGAGCAGTTTGGGGCCGAATCGTTTTCCGGCAGCGGCGAGTTGCAGCATTACTCTTCTATTTTCGCAGGTGCGGAGCGGCTACTGAAAAACCGGACAGGGATTGATGGAGCATTGGATGGTAACGGAGAGAGCCGTGGCATTGCGTATTCATCGTTTGGCAGCACGCCCTTCTGTCGAAGCTCCAAGACCGTCTGCTGCCGTTTTCCCGCACCCCTCCAGAATGTGACTTAGCTGCTGCTCGTTATTACCCAATACGGGTTAGACGACGCGCCCCACTCGAATGTTCCCGACCGCACACTTCTTTGGCAGCACATCCCCGCTATGCAGCATCTGAAAGCCCAGCACCACGTGCAGGAAAGGCATTGCAGTGAACGATGAAGAACGTGAGCTTGCCAGCGGTTCCCCCGCCTCCGAATCCACTCCATCTCCTTCCCGCCCCAAGCGCCGCTTTGGCTGGCTGAAATGGGTCGGTCTTGCTGTAAGCCTCGGGCTGCTGGTCTTAGGCAGCGCCACATGGTGGCTTGCCCGCCACGCTGAACCCTTGATGCGCCAGCGCATCATCGACACGCTCTCCGCTCACTTCCAATCGCCGGTCGAGCTGGATGAATTCCACGTCACAGTCGCCAAAGGTCTTGGGGTGGAAGGCAAGGGCCTGCGCATCATGTATCTGACAGAGGTGAATGCGCAGGGGCAGCGGCGTGAAGAACCGATGCTGGTCGTCGACGAGTTCTACTTCCGCAGCACACTGGCTAATTTGCGCAAATCACCCATGCATGTCGGAGAGGTCCACGTCACCGGCCTGCATCTCCGCAAGCCACCCAAAGAAGACCGCAAGATAACGCCACCCGAACCGAAGAAGCCGCCGAAGGAGTCCATCGTGGTCGACCGCATCATCGTCGATCATGCCGACCTGGTGATGGAGACGCACAAGGAAAACAAGCAGCCGCTTGAATGGGATATTGCACATGTAGTTTTAGTTGACGTCGGCGCGAAGCGCCCCTTCGACTACACCGCGACACTGGTCAATCCCAAGCCCCTGGGTAACATCGCTTCCAAAGGTCACTTCGGCCCCTGGAACATCTTCGTTCCCGGTGACACGCCGCTGGATGGAACCTATGAGTTCTCCAATGCCGACCTGAGTACGACGAAGGGTATCGCCGGAATTCTCTCCTCGAAAGGCAGCTTCGGCGGAACGCTGGACGACATCGTTGCCGACGGCGAGACCGACACACCAGACTTTCGTCTGGACGTTAGCGAACATCCCGTGCCTCTGCACACGAAATATCACGCCATCATCGACGGCACCAATGGAGATGTCCTGCTGCAGCCGGTCGAAGCATGGTTATTGAAAAGCTACTTTGTCTGCGTCGGGCACGTGATCAACAACAAAAAACCCAAAGGCAAAGACATCCGCCTTGATGTCGTAATGCCGAAGGCGCGCATCGAAGACATGCTGCGCCTGGGAGTCAAAACCTCTCCTCCGCTGATGACTGGCGGCTTCAAGATGAAGACCAAACTGCATATCCCTCCGGGGGATGTTGCGGTGGCGAAGAAGATCGAGCTGACCGACGGCACCTTTGAGATCCGCAGCGCCCACTTCACCAACGACAAGGTTCAGGAGAAGATCGACGCATTGAGCATGCGCGCCCAGGGCCGCCCCAAAGAAGCCAATGCGATGGGCACCGCAACTTTCGATATCCCCAGCGACATGCGCGGGAGCTTCCAGCTCAAGAACGGCATCATAGTACTCAACCGACGGCAACACCTTCGACTTCGTCGGCAAGGTGCGCACCAAGGCGCGGATAAGCCAGATGGTGACGGGATGGAAAGGATGGCTACTGAAGCCTGCCGACCCATTCTTCAAGAAACATGGCGCCGGTGCGGAGATTCCCGTAAAGATCAACGGCACCAAGGACGAACCGCACTTCGGTACCGATTTCAAAGACGACCGGACGAAGGGCCTGGGGAAGGATCTGCCGCCACCGAAGTAAAGGGCAGTTGGTGGTTGCTAGTCCTTGGACTGCGCACGCCCTCGTTGCCCCATTCTTTGCGAAGCAAAGGGTGGGGCAGCGAGTGTCTAATGCATAAGAATTTGTTGCTGCGCTCTAGCACTAACAACTAGGAACCAGGAACTATCTTTCTCCACATCCGTCGCCACCAGCTCACCTTCGGCTGCGGCATATCCACTCCCGGCTGGACGAAATAGTCGCAGCACTCTGGGATGCTCTGGAGCACCCGCGGGTCCATCCCGGCATACCGGTGGCAGCCGAAGTCCTGCTGCTTCAGGATCTCGATCGCCCGTTTCAGATCCTTCTTCGTGGCCGGCTGGCGCACCCAGCCGCAGTGCGGCGGAGAGCTTTCGACCCAGTTCACCAGCTCCGGGGCGATCTTTTGGGGAATACCGCAGCCCATGCACTCGTTCTGAATGACATAAAAGTCGCCGGGGACAGAACGAGGGTCTGCTGTAAAACGTGGCTCCATAGGGTCGATAGGGAAAGATTAGCCTTCCCGGCGGCCCGCCGCCAGCCCGTGCTGGTAAACTGTCGGAGGCGGCAGATTCCTGCCGGTTCCCCGCAAAACTCAAGTTTTCAGAACAGGATCCACTTCCCGTGAGCAACGCCACTACGCCTATTCGGAATATCGCCATCATCGCCCACGTCGACCACGGCAAGACCACGCTGGTTGACGCGCTGCTGCGCCAGAGCGGCACCTTCCGCGCGAACGAGGCCGTGGCCGAGCGCGTGATGGACTCTAATGAGCTCGAAAAAGAGCGCGGCATCACCATTCTGGCCAAGAACACCGCCGTCCACTACGGCGACTCCAAGATCAACATCGTGGATACTCCGGGTCACGCCGACTTCGGCGGCGAGGTGGAGCGCGCCCTGAAGATGGTGGACGGTGTCGTTCTGCTGGTCGACGCCAGCGAAGGTCCGCTGCCCCAGACCCGCTACGTGCTCTCCAAGGCCCTTGAAGCAGGCCTGCCTCCGATCCTTGTTATCAACAAGATCGACCGTCCCGACGCACGTCCTCAGGAAGTCCTGAACGAGGTCTATGACCTGTTCATCGACCTGGACGCTGACGAGAGCCAGCTCGAGTTCCCCGTGGTCTACACCAACGGCAAGGCCGGTACGGCC
>JAEKKE010000475.1 GCA_019510535.1 Acidobacteriota bacterium | reverse complement strand
GAGCCACCGCTGATCTATATCGATCTGCAGCTCGTGCACGAGGTCACCTCACCGCAGGCCTTCGACGGTCTGCGCCTGGCGGGACGTAAGCTGCGCCGTCCTGACCGTCATATCGCCACGGTCGATCACAACGTTCCAACGACCTCGGCGGAGGACCGTCTGCACATCCTCGACCAGACCTCGGCCGCACAGGTCAACGCGCTGCGTAAAAACTGCAAGGAGTTCGGCATCGAGTTCTTCGATGTACAGGACGCCTCGCAGGGCATCGTGCACATGATCGGACCGGAGCTGGGTGCGACCAAGCCTGGCATGACCATCGTCTGCGGCGACTCGCACACCTCGACCCACGGCGCCTTTGGTGCTCTGGCGTTTGGTATCGGCACCTCTGAAGTGGAGCATGTGATGGCCACGCAGACACTGCCGCAATCGAAGCCGAAGACCTTCCGCATTACCGTCGATGGCACGCTCCCCTACGGAGTGACAGCGAAGGACATCATCCTTCACATCATCGGCCTGATCGGTACTGACGGTGCGACCGGCTATGCGGTCGAGTACGCAGGTTCAGCCATTCGTGCTCTCTCGATGGAAGGCCGTATGACCATCTGCAACATGAGCATCGAGGCCGGTGCACGTGCCGGCATGATCGCTCCTGACGAGACGACCTTTGCTTACCTGATGGGCCGTCGCTTCTCGCCCACTGGCAAGGCGTGGGATGAGGCTGTGGCTCACTGGAAGTCGTTGCCCACCGATGAAGGCGCGGTCTTCGATCGCGAGCTGCACATCGACGCCGCCGAAATTACACCGACGGTAAGCTGGGGCACCTCGCCTGGTATGGTAACCAGCATTGAGGGCAAGGTTCCTTCTCCGGACGATGCGACTAACGAGATCGACCGCAAGGGCTACGAGCGCGCATTGGAGTACATGGGTCTGAAGGCCGGCACGCCGATCGAGCAGATCAACATCGACCGTGTCTTCCTGGGCTCCTGCACCAACGGACGGATTGAAGACCTGCGCGCCGCCGCCCAGATCGTAAAGGGCCGTCACGTTGCCTCGACTGTCTCCGCCATGGTGGTTCCGGGCTCGCAGGCTGTGAAGAGGCAGGCTGAGGAAGAAGGCCTGGACAAGATCTTCAAGGATGCGGGCTTCGAGTGGCGCGAACCGGGCTGCTCCATGTGCCTGGGCATGAACCCTGATATTTTGTCGCCGGGCGAGCGTTGCGCCTCGACCTCGAACCGCAACTTCGAAGGCCGTCAGGGCCGTGGCGGACGCACGCACCTGGTTTCGCCTCAGATGGCGGCAGCAGCAGCGATCGCCGGCCACTTCACCGATGTGCGCAACTGGCCGAACAACGGAGGCAAGAACTAATGCAGCCCTTTACCAGGATCACTTCGATCGCCGTACCTCTTGACCGCGCGAACGTCGATACCGACCAGATCATTCCCAAGCAGTTCCTCAAGCGCATTGAGCGCACCGGCTACGGTGAGTTTCTGTTCTTTGACTGGCGCTACGAACTTGACGTGCCCGACTCTGTCATGCCGAATCCTGAGTTCGTGATGAATGCCCCGCAGTACAAAGGTGCGGAGATTCTGCTGGCCGGCAAGAACTTCGGCTGCGGCAGCTCACGCGAACACGCCGCCTGGGCGCTAAGCGACTATGGCTTCCGCGCCGTGATTGCACCGACCTTTGCCGACATCTTCTTCTCGAACGCAGGCAAGAACGGCATTGTTCTCGCACGCCTTACGGACGACGAGGTCAACACGCTGATGCAGCGTGCGAAGACGCCCGGCTATGAGATCACGGTTGACCTCGAAGCGCAGACCGTGACCGATGCGCAGGGATTCAAGGCTCGCTTCGAGATCGATCCCTTCCGCAAGGAATGTCTGTTGAACGGACTCGACGATATCGGCCTGACGCTGCGCCACGGCGAAGCACTGGACAAGTTTGAAGCGAAACACGACAACGAATTCTGGTCTGCACCCAAGACCGCAACCGCGTAAAGAAGGAAGATTGTGAGCGAGAAACTCAGCCCCGCAAAGAAGAATTCCGTCGTTCTGACCGAAGGCCCCAACCGCGCCGCAGCCCGTTCTTATCTGCGCGGCGTGGGCTTCAGCAAAGAAGATCTGCATAAGCCCATCATCGGTATCGCCAATACCTGGACCGAGATCGGCCCCTGCAACTTCCACCTTCGCCAGGTCGCCGAGGCCGTGAAGCAGGGCATCCGCGAGGCCGGCGGCACCCCGATGGA
>JAEKKE010000474.1 GCA_019510535.1 Acidobacteriota bacterium | reverse complement strand
GGCACCGTTCCCTCAAAGACGGTGGAATGTGTCAGCTCCCGGAAACGCTCCGCCTCCTGATGACGGGCATCTTCCGCTGTCTTAACCCGCATCTCGGCATCGACACCCAGGATCAGGCGCATGGGTACCTCCTCGCTGTTGGCCAGCTTCACGATCAGGGCCGCGATCTTCTTCGGGTCACCTTCCTGATGACCTTCATATTTGTCCCGCAGGGCGATGAGCTGCCCGACCGAGGGTTCGTAGTCCGGCAGCAGATCCGGAAGGCCTGCGCCGGCACGACGAAGCCAGTTGGTGCGGATGCCGCCGGGCTCCAGCGTGCAGATCTTTACGCCAAAGGGTGCTACCTCGAGTGCAACCGAGTCACTGAAGCCGCCTACCGCCCACTTGGCGGCGTGATAGGGCGCATTCCCCGGCATAGCGATGCGGCCGCCGATCGAGGAGACCTGGAAGATCAATCCGCTGCGCTGCTTGCGCATTTGCGGTATAGCTGCACGCGTGGTGTAGACCACACCGTAGAAGCAGGTGTCGACGATGGCCTTGAAGTCCTCTGGAGAGATCTGCTCGAAGGGAGCGAACAGGCCGTAGCCGGCATTGTTGACCAGAACATCCAGACCGCCGAAGGTCTCCACTGCTATCTGTACCGCGGCCTTTGCGGCCTCTTCGTCGCGGACCTCCAGTGTCACGGGCTTGATGCGGTCGCCGTACTGGGCCACCAGGGGTGCAAGCTCTTCGGGCCGCCGCGCACCGGCGACCACTGAATCTCCGGCTGCAAGGGCAGCCTCCACGATGTCCCGCCCGAGACCATTGCCGCTTCCCGTTACCAACCAGACCTTGTTCATCTTGAAAATTCCTCCTGCAAAATCAGATTCCATAATGAGTGAGTAGTTGCTCATTTATTTCCCCGAATGCAGTTTTTCCCAATGAGACCGTCGGATGCAGCGATCAGAGGCATATCGAGCCCATCATCGCGGATCTCGGGCGGCTAAGGAGGGATCTCAAACAAGCTATAGTTCAGAGCGCTGAAGGCGCGTTCTATATCAGCCTGGGGCAACGCCCCAGGTTCCCGGCCTCTAAAAGAGAAGGAGGGCTGAAGGCCCGATCTATATAACGGTCTTTGATCTCACCTGTATCGTTCATCGAAGGCAATTCCGCGCCTCACAAGAAAGACCCTGAATTCTTTTGATGATGTTCTTTCTGGGATTCGATCTGTCGGTCAGGCGTCGGGGTCATCCGCATTGCCGCGATTATAGGTCGGGCCTTCAGCCCTCTCAACGTTTTCCTATCTCTACACCTGGGGCGTTGCCCCAGGCTGATATAGAACGCGCCTTCAGCGCTTTGATCTGCGGCTTGTTCGAAGTTGGTGGCTTCCCATGCTCTGTTCGTTGCGGTGAAGGCGCCTCTTTCAGCTCAATGCCTTCCAGAAAAGGTCAAACGCCTTTTCTTTCAGGCTTTCGCGCTGGCGGGGCTTTTTGGCGATGTACTCCATGGCTGCGTCCTGCATGGCGCCCATCATCGAGCTGGCGAAGCCTTTGGGCAATCCCTTCGCGGCGATGCGTTCTTCCACCCCAGCAAGGGCGCTGTCTACCTCTGCGCGCATGGCGGTGCTCTTCGCCCTGGTCTCCTCCGTCAGTACTTCGGAGAGGTTCAGGCGCATGGAGACGGATCGCTTCTCCGGGTAGGCGATTGCCCAGTCCATGCTGACGGACCAGACGTGCCAAGCACGGTCCCTGAGCGAACCTTTTACGGGGAAACCTTTGTGGATGACGCCGTAGATCTCCGCTTTTAGTTCAAGATAGAGTTCGTTGAGAAGCTGTTCCTTGGTGGCGAAGTAGGTAAACAGGGTCCCTTCGGCCACTCCCGCGCGCTTTGCAATCCGTGAGGTGGAGGCGGAGAGTCCGGCGGCGGCAATCTCATGAATCGCCGCCTGCAACAGGGCGGCGCGTTTTTCCGGACTGAGGGGCCGCGCCATCTCTACCGAGTATTAGAGCATTTTCCCTGATGCTGGGTATCCCGGAAGAGAAGTGCAGCGGCGTTTTCATCGCGGAAAACGCCCATGGATGCGGAAGCCCTACTCTACTCCTACAGGGAAATTACTCTACAAGAAAATCTGCAATATGTTTTGAGTTGCTTCGTTCTACAGGATGAGCGAAGCGCATGACGCACGAGATGAGCCTCGACGAGCAGAACCGGTTCCTTACCGAGACGATGGAGCGCGATAAGCCGCGTCTGCGCAGCTTCATTCGCCG
>JAEKKE010000473.1 GCA_019510535.1 Acidobacteriota bacterium | reverse complement strand
GTTACGCACCGCGCCTTCCTTGGTCTCAATCAGAAGAAAGACCGGCAGCGCCATGGGATGCGCTTTGGACCATCCCTTAACCTGCTGCAGGCACTTCACAAAGGTGTGGCATTGGCTGCGCTCATCGAGGTCCTGAACGTGCATGACCTTGAAGCCCGGCTTGTCCATCTCGTGATCCGGATCGAAGTCCGGGTCAGCGGGCAGACCGGCAGCCTTGACCCATTCCACGACCTTGGGATGCGCGAACTTGCCGCCCTTGGGGTCGGCAAAGATATCGATCTCCAACTGGCGCACACCGCCGTCGAGCTGATCCGCCAGAGATGCATGACGGTACTCCAGGCTGTGGTATGCATCGGGATTTCGCTGCTCCAGCCACTTCGCCTCGCTGGGAGCAAAGCCCTTGTGATAGCTGTTATGCGAACCGATCACCTGGATCTGGTTCATGTGAATCTGTTTGTCCTGATTTCCCAGCGCGTGCTGCGCTAAGGCAACCGGTGCAGCCGCAACGGCGAGCAGAGTTACAAAAAATGACCGCATGAATACCTTGTAAAGCGACGATGTTGCCGCAGGATGAATCGCTTCATCTGCAGTAGCACGGAAGTATATAGAGAAGACGTTTGCGCTTCCCATAAGACGCAGGCGCTTCCCGTGCTTCCGGCGAAAAGATCGCTGGAAGCACGGGACATAGACCACTCGGTCATTTAGAATCTGTATATAGCGTCTCCTGTGCGAAAGTGGCGAAATTGGCAGACGCACCAGACTTAGGATCTGGCGGGGCAACCCGTGGGGGTTCAAGTCCCCCCTTTCGCACCAACTTTTCTCCACTCCTGAAAGGCATCATGAGCCAGCAGAATAAACCCGCGGAAAACAGCACCACGCTTCACCTGGAAAAGACCGAAGACTACCGCGACAGCTACGCCAACAGCGTGCAGGTACGGATGTCGGTTTGGGACTTCCAGCTTATCTTCGGCACCATGCATCCGCAGGCTGCCGATGAGGTGACGGTGCGCAACTTCCAGGGCGTGTACCTTAGCCCGCAGCAGGCCAAAGCCCTGTTGGGCGTGCTGGGCGAGAATGTGCAGCAGTACGAGCGCGCGTTTGGACAGATCGCTCTGGAACCGAACTTCAATCCTCCGGGACCAGTTCACTAAGTGCTGCCAAATCGCAACGCGGCGTTGCCGCTCTGGGCAATCTATCCGCTGCTCTTCGCGGGTATTTACCTGTCGCACATCACGCTGTTGCGCCTGCCTTACTTCTGGGACGAAGCCGGATACTACATCCCTGCCGCGCTGGACTTCTTCCGTACCGGCACGCTGATTCCCTTCACCACCGTCACCAATGCGCATCCTCCATTGCCGTCGATTCTGATGGCCGGCTGGTGGCACATTGCCCGCTTCGTTCCATCGGCAACGCGGACTCTGGTAGTCATGGTCAGCGCCGCCGCACTGCTGGGGGTCTTCCGGGCAGCGCGCCTGCTGGCGGGCACCGCGGTTGCAGCTACGACCGTGTTCCTGACTGCCGCCTTCTCGATCTGGTTTGCGCAAAGCACATTGGCGCACGCGGATATCTTCGCCGCGGCTTTTACCCTGTGGGGGCTATCGTTTTACTTCGAAAGCCTTGTCCGGACGAGCCCCACCCGGAATGCCATCTGGGCAGCTACGATCTTTTCCTTCGCCGCGCTTGCCAAGGAAACGGCCATCGTGACTCCTCTTGCTCTGGCCGGTTGGGAGCTGGTGACCGGCATTCGTGCTCGTAAGATGCGGTGGACCTGGGTGCTGGCGCTGGCGTTTCCCCTGTTGCCCCTCATCGCCTGGTATCTCTATCACCAGCACAAAACCGGATACATGTTCGGCAACCCGGAGTTTGTGCGCTACAACGCCACGGCAACGCTCGACGCCAAGCGAATCGCGCTCTCGTTCTACCACCGCATCCTGCACCTGGTGGTGCATATGAACATGTGGGTCGCTACAGTGCTGACGACCGGAGCTCTGCTGCTGGCACCGTATGCCCCGGAACGCACGCAACGCATTGCCAAGCCGGCCATGGCGGCCATTGCCGGGTTGCTGGCAGCTATCAGCTTCGCTGGATTTGTTGCAGCCATTACCATCAATCCTCCATACGCCTTTGCTCCCGAAGACAACCTGACCTACCGCGATTTCGTGATGCTGCATCAACAGGCCATCAACGTCATTACGCAGCGTTATCCCCAGGCAACGGTGCTTACAGCATGGCCAGCCTGGACAGAACTGATGCATCCGGACCTTGGCTACGTGAAGCAGCCGCTCCAGGTCGTCCCCATCCAGAACTTCTCCGCCGAAGAGGTACAAGCCGCAACCCGGCATCCTGAGAAATACGACACGGCGTTAATCTTCAGCACCAAGTACGAGCCCGCGACAGGCAAGCTTAACCTCGGCCGGCCGCTCGAAGGCGAGGCTACCCGGTACTTCGACTTCCATCGCGACCTGCTCCCCGCGGAGGCCGCCGCCGTGCTGCATGGTGAGGTCGTGTGGCAGGCACAGCGGAATGGCGAGTGGGCGGCAGTGATCCGTTTCCCTAGAGCCGTGGACGCTGCCATCGAGGCTCCAGAGACGTCAAAACACCTATAATCAGGCCGGTGATGATGTTTTCGAAACGCCGCATTTTAGAGCATTTTTCCTGTTGCTGGGTATCCCGGAAACCGCATGCAGCGGCGTTTTCATTGAGGAAAACGCCCATAGATGCAAAAGCCCTGCACTACACCTACAGGAAAATTGCTCTCTTGGGTCTTCTCTCGGTTGCAGGCGCCGTTGCGGCACAGGCTGCCCCCGTCTCCCATGGCCACGTTGTGCTGGTGCTACCGTTCGACAACCGCTCAGGGCAGACGGGATTGAACTGGATTGGCGATTCCTTTCCGGAGATGCTGAATCAGCGTCTCTCGTCTTCCGGTTTTCTGAGCATCAGCCGCGATGACCGGATGTATGCGCTCGATCATCTCGGCTATCCCCTGGATCTGAAGCCCAGCCGCGCCACCGCACTGCGGATTGCACAGACACTGGATGCCGAAAACGCGGTCGCCTGGAAGATTGTTAAGGAAGTCGATCCGTCCTTTCCTGTCGCGGAGCAGACCTTCCTGACGCAGAGCGCCAATGACAAGCTGGAAGCTTTTGAGAGCTATGTCCGCGGCGTCTCGGCACAGACGCCCACAGAGCGTTTAAAGCGTCTGAAGACCGCAGTCCCGGTTTCTCCGGACTATGCGGCCGCCATCCTCGCACTGGGCAAGGCGCAGTACGCGCAGGGACAGTTTGAAGAAGCTGCGGCTACGCTGTCCAAGCTGCCACCGAGCAACCGCCTGGCGCTGGAGGCGAACTTCTATCTCGGCCTGGCCAACTTCAACTCCGGCCAATATCCGGCCGCAGAGACGGCATTCGGATTTGTCGCCAGCCGCCTGCCACTTCCTGAGGTCGTAAACAACCAGGGAGTCGCGGCCAGCCGCCAGGGGAAAGACGCTGGAGCATTGTTTCAGCGCGCCTCCACGGCCGATCCGAAGGA
>JAEKKE010000536.1 GCA_019510535.1 Acidobacteriota bacterium | reverse complement strand
TGGAGATCTGTGCCTCCACCTGCAACTCAGCGGCGATTCGGACTTCGAGTGGTGGACAGAAGGGAAGAACCGGGTTGAGACCACCGCTCCGGGATCGATGATCGTGCTGCCGGCGGGCACACGCGACCGGCTGCGCTGGGCCGGGCCCTCGGAGCGTCTGCTGCTCTCACTGCGGTCGAGCGAGATCGCCAGGCTGGCAGAGGAGACGACCGGCTCGCCGGAGGTGAATTTCTCCCCGCAATGGTCGACGACCGACAGCGGCCTGCGCAACCTGTTGATGGAGATGGGCAGGCAGGTGCAGGACAGCTGGCCGCTGGGAAGTCTATATGCCAATCTGCTGTCGCTGGACCTGCAACATCACCTGCTGCGGAAGTATGCGGGCGGAAGCTATAAGTCCCCGGCCATCAAGGGCGGGTTGCCACGGCCTCAGTTGCGCCGGGCGATGGAGTTCATGAACGAGCACCTCACCACGGACCTTCATCTGGACGAGATCGCAGACGAGCTGGAGATCAGCCCTTTCCACTTCGCGCGTGCGTTTCGCGGTAGTACCGGCCAGACGCCGCATCAGTATCTGCTGGACCGCCGCATGGATGAAGCGAAGGTGTTATTGAAGCACTCCAGGGAACCGGTGGGTGAGATAGCAATCCGCTGCGGCTTCAAGTCGCCGGTGAATTTCACGAGAGCCTTCCGCGAGCGGGTCGGATGTACGCCAACAGAGTGGCGACTACAGGCGAGCTGATAGAGAAAGGCCTTTCTATGACAAAAATGGGTGGGAGCAGCGGGCTTCAGCCCGCTGATAGAAGGCTCTTAAATAAATTGGGCTTTAGCCCTGGGCTTTTCTCTTCCCAATAGAAGAGACCCAGGGCTAAAGCCCAATCTTTATGTGACTGCTAAACCGTGGACTGAAGCCCACGGCTCCCACCCATTGGAAAACCCAACTACTCTTTCTCACCCGAATTAAGCTGCGGCATCTCGGTGCCCTGGCTCAGCTTGATCAGGCCCGACTTGGCGTAGCTCAGCAGCTTCTCACGCGTGTCGATGATGTCGAGGTTGCGCATGGTGAGCTGGCCGATACGGTCGCGGGGCGAGAAGGTGCTCTCGCCCTTCTCCATGGTCAGGCGCTCGGGCTTGAAGGTCAGGTTGGGCGAGTCGGTATTAAGGATCGAGTAGTCATTGCCGCGGCGCAGCTCCAGCGTAACCTCGCCGGTGATCGGCTTGGCGACCCAGCGGGTTGCGGCCTCGCGCAGCATGATGGCCTGCGAGTCGAACCAGCGTCCCTGGTAAAGCAGGCGGCCCAGCTTGCGGCCGTTGTCGCGGTACTGCTCGATGGTGTCTTCGTTGTGGATGCCGGTGATCAGACGCTCGTAGGCGGCGAAGATCAGCGCCATGCCCGGAGCCTCGTAGATGCCGCGGCTCTTGGCCTCGATGATGCGGTTCTCGATCTGGTCGCTCATGCCCAGGCCGTGGCGTCCGCCGATGCGATTGGCCTCAAGCATCAGCTCGACCGGGTCGGTGTACTCAGTGCCATTCAGCGCGACCGGGAAGCCCTCTTCAAAGCGGATGGTGATCTCTTCGGCTTTGACCGGAACATCGTCACGCCAGAAGGCGACGCCCATGATGGGCTGCACGATACGGAAAGAGGAGCTCAGCAGCTCCAGGTCCTTGGCCTCGTGGGTTGCGCCCAGAATGTTGGAGTCGGTCGAGTAGGCCTTCTCCGCCGACATCTTGTAGGCGAAGCCCGAACGCTGCATGAACTCCGACATCTCGGCGCGGCCGCCCAGCTCGTCGATAAAGGTGGAATCGAGCCACGGCTTATAAACCTTCAGGTCAGGGTTGACCAGCAGGCCGTAGCGGTAGAAGCGCTCAATGTCATTGCCCTTGAAGGTCGAGCCGTCGCCCCAGATGTTGACGCCGTCTTCCTTCATGGCGGTCACCAGCATGGTGCCGGTCACAGCGCGGCCAATGGGCGTGGTGTTGAAGTAGGTCACGCCGGCGGTGGTGATGTGGAAGGCGCCGGATTGCAGGGCGGCAATGCCCTCGCGGACGAGCTGGGCGCGGCAGTCGATCAGAACAGCCTTTTCCGCGCCGTACTCCAGCGCCTTGCGCGGAATGGCGTCGTAGTCGGCCTCATCGGGCTGGCCAAGATTGGCCGTATAGGCGTATGGAATCGCACCCTTCTGTTTCATCCAGTGCAGGGCGGCGGAGGTGTCCAGGCCGCCGGAGAAGGCGATTCCGACCTTCTGGCCGGTAGGTAGGTG
>JAEKKE010000121.1 GCA_019510535.1 Acidobacteriota bacterium | reverse complement strand
GTGATCTTGGTATTCTCCGCATGCTGAATCATTGGCAGGCCGGCACGTGCGGCGGCGATGAGCGCCTGGTGCATGACGGCATCCTGCAGAACAGGCTTGCCATCATCAGAGACGCCGACGGCGCCGGCAGCTTTCAGCGAGCCGTATTCTGTAATGGCCTCGCCCATGCTGCCGCGGGTTGCGGCGGCGACTGGGAAGACGCGAATGACAGCATTGCGTTCCGGCGAGAGCACCCAGCGGGTAATCTCCGGCGAGTCGACCACCGGAGAGGTGTTGGGCATGCAGCAGAGCGCGGTGAATCCACCCATCGCGCCCGCTTTGGTGCCGGACTCGATCGTCTCCTTGTAACCCTGTCCCGGCTCGCGCAGGTGGACGTGGATATCGACCAATCCAGGCGCGACGATCAGGCCGGTGGCGTCGATAACCTCGGCGCCTTCTTTCTTGGCCGTGGCATTGAGCTTGCCCGGATCGCCGAGTTCAACAATCTTGTTGTCGTGAATCAGCAGATCGCGCGGACGATCGGTGCGCGATGGCGGATCAATCAGGTGGCCGCCTTTGATCAGAATCGATTTCATGCGGCGCCTCCGTTCAACGCGCGTGCGAGAAGCGCCATACGGATGGCGAGACCGTTGCGGACCTGTTCCTCAATGGCTGAGCTTGGACCGTCGGCGATATCCGCCGTGATCTCGAGTCCGCGGATCATCGGTCCAGGATGCATCACCACCGCGTTGGGTGCGTGTTTGAAGTAGCGATCTTCGTTGAGCTGGTACTGCTTCTGGTAGTCGGCCAGGTCGATCTGCATGCCCGCGAGCCGTTCCTTCTGGATGCGAAGCATCATGGCGACCTGCGACTGTTGCAGTGCCTTATCGAAGTCGCGCTCCAGGGTGATCCCAGGGGACAGATCAACGGCTTCCGGAGGAAGCAACTGCTGCGGTCCGCAGAGAATAACCTTCGCTCCCATACGCGGCAGCAGCAACGCATTCGATCGGGCTACGCGCGAGTGCAGGATGTCGCCGGTGATGCAGACGGTAATGCCGTCGAGCGTCGTCTCGGTGACGGCCTGCTTCTTTCCCAGGCGGCTGAGAATGGTGCGAAGATCCAGCAGCGCCTGTGAAGGATGCTCGTGCATGCCATCGCCCGCATTCAGCACCGGGAGACCGGTATGTTTCGCCAGCAGATAAGGCGAGCCGGAGGCGTTGTGGCGCAGGATGATGCACTCCGCACCCAACGCGCGCAGCGTCAGCCCGGTATCTTTCAGGCTCTCGCCCTTCTCAATCGAGGAGGACTTATCGCTGACCAGCGTGGTCATGGCGCCGAGCGATTTTGCTGCGAGTTCAAAGCTGGTGCGCGTGCGGGTGCTGCTCTCATAGAACAGCAGCGCCAGCTTGCGGTTTTCCAGCAGGGTTGCGTGCTTGCTCAGCGGTTCGCCGGCCAGGCGCTCGGCGAGCGCAAGAATATTGCTGACCTCTTCGAGCGAAAGCTGCGTGATGGAGAGCAGGCTGCCAGGGTGGATGCCGTCGGCTGGTGGTGTCGTAGCCTTCGGCTGCGGCGACTGAGCTGCAGCCTTTTTAGGCACAGACTTAGGCGCAGATTTAGAGGCGGACTTAGTGGCAGGTGACATCAGGAGGTAACACGGGAAAACCTTGGTTAGTCGACTCGCTCCACGAGCAGAACCTGCTCCTGCTGGTCGACTTCGTTGAACTTCACTTCAATAATTTCGCGGTCAGTCGTTTGGACCTTACGGCCGATGAACTGCGCTTCGATGGGCAATTCACGCCAGCCGCGATCAATCAGCACCAGAAGTTGTACCGAGCGGGGACGTCCGTGGTCAAACAGGGCATCGAGCGCGGCGCGGATGGTACGGCCGGTATAGAGCACGTCGTCCATCAGAATGATGTCGCGGTCGTTGACGTCGAAACCGATCGCTCCAGGAGTCACTGTCGGCCGGAATCCTGACGTCGACAGGTCGTCCCGGTAGAAGCTGATGTCGAGAACGCCGGTGTCGACCGTGGTCTTTTCAATCGCTCCGATCAGTTTTGCCAGACGCGCCGCCAGAGGAACGCCACGGCGCTTGATTCCGACCAGACCCAGGTTAGCCGCGCCATTGTTCTTTTCGACAATCTCGTGTGCCAGGCGTACCAGGGTGCGCTCAATCTCTGAGGCAGACATCAATCTGCCCTTCTCGCGGAGGGTGGGTTTCGGCTTTGACTCGCTCATTCTGCCCTCGAATGATACGTGGCCTACCGGCCTCAAGCAACCTGGGAAAGATGGGACAGCGGTTATGGTTGGAAGTCGACCGCTTTCCACAGGGGAGCCGGATCATAGAGGGCGCCGCGGCTGATAACGGTGTGAATTTTGCGTGTATTCCGGATATCGGCCAGCGGGTCGGCATCGAGGAGCACCATATCGGCCTGTTTGCCGATCTCAACTGTGCCGAGGCTCTGGGCCAGACCCATGGCGCGCGCAGGGACGACGGTGGCTGCCTGCAGGGCCTCCATCGGCGTGAAACCTGCTTGTTCTACATAGATTTCCAGCTCGCGATGCAGCGAGTAGCCGGGGATGTTCTGGTCGGTGCCGGCCACGATGCTAAGGCCGTTTTTGTGGAGTTCCCGCAGGGTGGCCAGCATCGCCTGGTAAAGCTTCAGCCGCGGACTTTCGGCTGGTTGGCCTTCCGAGGCCAGTGCCTCTTTCAGTTGCGGTGCGACCTTCAGATAGCCCGGTTCGATCTGTTCGAAGGGCGTAGACGCCGGATGATCGATGTTTTCGTAGAGCGCGATGGTGTCGTCGAAGACGACACGATGCTGCCGGTAGAGTGCAAGCTGCTTCTGCGCATCCTCGGTGGAAAAATCAAAGGTGGCAGGCAGGTCCTTGGGATTCTTGAAGTGGAGCAGGTCCCGCGTGGGGTACTGAATGTGGTTGATCTGGTCGAAGCCAGCTTCGACTGCCTGTTCCGTGGTCATGTCAATCGGCACGTGTCCGGTAACGGTCATGCCCAGGCGATGCGCCTCCTTCGCGATCACCGGAACAAGCTCCGGCTTCATAGAGGAGTAGATCTTGATCTGTAGCGCGCCTGCGTTCTTGTATCGCTGCACAATGGCGATGGCTTGTTCCGGCGTGGAAACCGTCACTGCTCCGACGGTGAACTCTCCTGGAGAATCGACGATGCCGGCGATGAGAACGCGCGGGCCGATCCCTTTTCCCGAGGCGATGGTATTACTGACGGTGGTGATGAAGTCGAACTCGTTGCCGCAGTCACGGACGGTGGTCACACCTGCCGCCAGATAGATCGGGCCCCACTCCACCTGTTCGTAGTGCGCGTGCATATCCCACAGGCCCGGAATCAGGTACTTACCGGTTCCGTCGACGACGACCGATCCGGCAGGAATGACCGGCTTTGCACCGGTGGAGATCGCTGAGATCTTACCCTCGCGAACGGTGACGGTTGCGTCATTCAACGGTGGCTTACCTGTGCCATCGATCAACGTGACATGACGCACGACCAGGCTCTTCGCCATAGGCTGCTTTGCCTTGGCAGTGAGAGACGCCAGGGCGTTGAGTGAGTTCTTTGCCGCTTGCTGGATGAAGGTGCTTAGCTGCGGAGAAAAGCTCTCGCGTACCGCTTCGAAGTGGTCGAACTCGCCATCGATGGAGACCAGGGCGTCGAGCTGTTGCTGGTCATCGATCCAAAGCGTCTCCGAGCCCCAGATCAGGCCGGTGAGGACGTAACCGTGAAGAAGATTGCCTTCCACGGTCAGATCCCCGCAGGGACGGATGTGGACCAGGCCGCTTGGCGTCGGAATCTCAGCAGGCCGATGATGGCTGAGCCAGTAGCGCATCAGCATCTGCTGCATGGCGACAGGAGAGTAGCCGTCGATCAGAAAGAAGCCGGTGGGTACCTCGCTGGTCTTGCCGTCGCGTGTCAGTTTGCCGTTGGAGAGGGCGAACGTTCCGTGCAACGGGCTAAGGCGCGCCGACTTGCCATCGAGTGAAAGTGTCAGCGGTTCCAGAGCCGGTGTGGCGGTGAAGGTCGTCTTCAGGGGGACAGGGGTGCCGCGGTCGGTGAACGAAAAGTCTGAGGTTAGTTTGAGGTGGCCGTCTTCGTTGCCGATACGGTAGGCCTCTTTGCCGATAGGAGCGGCGAACTTGTAGAGCGTGAACGTACCCTGTTCGGTCTGGGCATGCAGGGGAGCCGCAAGGAGCAGAAACAGCAGAAGACGGCGCATGCCAAGTAACCTAACAGGATAGTCGGCTAGTTCGCCTGCTTTTCCTTGTCCTTATCGTTGTCTTCGAAGCTGATCTTGCCCGGCAGATCGATCGCCACTAGGCCGAAGCGGGTGACATCGCCCTTCTTCTCAATACCGACGATGTGCTGATGTTGCTTTGAGCCGGCGCGCAGGTCCAGGTCGCCCTTGACGGAATCCGTTCCCTTGCCGTTCACGTTGACGTGGCCATCCTTCTCATCGCAGGTCAGGCCCTGGCCGGTGCGGGTGGGAGTTCCGATCGGCTTGCTGTCTTTGCAGGCGATGACGTCGCCATAGGCTGCCAGCGCCTTGCGGTAGTACGCCTCAACCTTGTCGGCTGAGTCGGTGGTGGTATAGGTCACCGCCTTCACGTGGATGCGGAAGTCCCCGAAACCCATATTGAAGTCGGCTGCATCGGGTTCCTCCTTGCCATCCTTCTGTTTCATTTCGAGGGAGGCGCCGGGATAGACGGGCAGGCCGAGACCGCTGATCACCTTCTCCGGGTCGGTCTTAACCTGCAGTCCTCCAAACGGGGTGGCGACACGAACATCCTTGTTGCCGGACTCGCCACTGGAGGAGACGCGGCAGCCGGTGGCGAGCAGCGCAGTCGCAGATACGAGAGTGAGCAGGCAGACGGAGGTTTTCATAGTGATGGAAGGATACGGCGACTTTCACGCATTCGTTCCCGTCTAGAGAAATTTTGCTTGACTTATCTGCATAGACAACACAATATGTTGTACGGTTCCATTGTTTGGGGCAATTAGGCTAGCTAACGATGCAGATTCCGGGCCCTTAGGGAGAGTCCGGCGGAGGCAAGTATGGTTAGCAGGTCCAAATGCCACAGAACAATCCAGGCACCGACAAATCCTTGAGCGAGGCCCCACATACGTGGGGCCTATTTTTCTGCCTGTAACCTGTTGCAGGAACGAAATTTCCGCTCCCCCAAACGCCGAGGTGTTAAAAATCACGATGAAGAAGCTTGTTTTTCTGGCACTTGCAACCGCTTCCTGTTTTGCGCAACAGAAGGAAGAGCCGCCGAAGGTTCCTGCCCCTGCCCCCGCCGCTGCTATGCCTGTCTCAGTAATGCCTGCTTCCGAAACCGAGGGTTCGGTGACCGCGAACGGTCAACGGGTGGACTACAAGGCCGTCGCCGGCACACTGACGGTCGCCGCCGATGATGCGCACGATGCGCAGATTGCGCTCGACGGAAGCTGGCTGCCCGAGTCGCATATCAACCTAGAAAAGCAGGAAGAGGCTCCGGCCACCGCCCGCATCTTCTACACGGCTTATTTCAAGAAGGGTGCGAAGGCTGAGGAGCGGCCAGTGACCTTCCTTTACAACGGCGGTCCGGGCAGCTCGACGATGTGGCTGCACATGGGGTCATTCGGGCCGAAACGTGTGATCACCAACGATACCCATCATGATCCGGCGGCGCCGTACAAGGTCACGGAGAATGCGTATTCGCTGCTCGACGTGTCCGATGTGGTCTTCATCGATATGCCCGGCGCGGGTTTCAGCCGCCTCTTCGGCAAAGACAAGGAAAAGTCCTTCTGGGGTATCGATCAGGATGCGCATGCGTTCGACCGTTTCATCCGTCGCTTTCTGACGAAGTATTCTCGCTGGAACTCGCCGAAGTATCTCTTTGGCGAGAGCTACGGCACCACGCGCTCGGCGGTGCTTTCGAACATGCTGCAGAACAGCGGCGTTGATCTGAACGGTGTCATTCTGCTGAGCCAGATTCTGAACTTTGCCGATTCAGCTGACGGATCGCGTTCGGGACCGGGCAGCGATATGGCCTATGTTCTGTCCCTGCCCAGCATGGCGGCTACTGCTTTCTATCACCACAAGCTGCCCAGCCAGCCCGCTGCGCTTGAGCCATTTCTGAGTGAGGTAGAGCACTTCGCCACAACGGATTACCTGCTGGCGCTGGCGAAGGGCGCCGATCTGTCCGACACTGACAAGCGCGCTGTCGCTGAGAAGCTGCACGGCTATATCGGTCTGCCGGTCGACTATCTGCTCCGCGCCGATCTGCGCGTGAATGGCGGTGGATTCTCCAAGATGCTGCAGCTCGGCGACGGGCTGACCACAGGACGGCTGGACTCGCGCTATGCCGCTCCCGATATCGATCCGCTGTCATCGGAGGCGGAGTACGATCCACAGGGGCAGGCCATCACCTCGGCCTACACCACCGCCATCAACAGCTACACTCGCGAGACATTGAAGTATGGCGACCAGATGACCTACAAGCCGAGTGCTTACGGTGACCCAGGCTTTGACTGGGACATGCGCAAAGGGTTTGCCAACTTCGGGCGAAGCACCAATGTGATGACAGATCTGGCCAACTGCATGAAGGGCAATCCAAAGATGAAGGTCATGCTGCTCGGGGGCTATTTCGACCTGGGGACCCTCTATTTTGGTGCGGAGTACGAGATGAAGCATCTTCAGATTCCTGCAGCCCTGCAGAAGAACATCAGCTACCACTTCTACGAGTCCGGGCACATGGTCTATCTGAACGAGTCGATTATGAAGCGCTTCCACGACGACACCGCCGAATTCATCCGGTCGACCCAGAACGGAAGATAACGATTCCATACGTCGCAACACCTGTATAAACCCCGCCTCAGAGCGGGGTTTATACCTTTCAAGCGTTCTTTTGCACACTTCGATGAACACTCGTGGAGAGGAATATAGGACTTATTTAGTCTTATTTTTGTCGGTGGTTGAGGGACCCTCGGCGATTTCTTGTATCAGGAGGGGTCCTCAACGGTATGGGCCATCGGACAAAGTGGAAGATGCAGCGTGCGCTGGGGCTGGAACTGCCTGGGTTGGGTAAGCCCGGCGCGCTCGACAAGAGAAACTATCCGCCGGGCCAGCATGGCCGCGAGCGTAAGCCGAAATTGTCAGAGTTTGGGGCGCAGCTCCGGGAGAAGCAGAAGCTGATCTTCCACTATGGTCTGCGCGAGGAGCAGCTTCGCCGCTTTGTCCGCGTTGCCAAGCGGGTGCAGCAGAATGGCAATTGGGCTGAGGCTCTGATCGGTCTGTTGGAGCGGCGTCTGGACAACGTCGTCTTCCGGTTGGGATTTGCACGCTCGATCGCGCAGGCGCGTCAACTGGTCAGCCATGGACACGTGCTGGTCAATGGCCGTCGCGTGACAATCGGCAGCTATGTTCTGCGCGTTGGCGATTTCATCCGCCTGACGGAGAAGGCCGGTGGTGAGATGACTGGGCTCTCCCGCACCAATCCCCGGCTGGGCCTACCGAGTTATCTGCAGTTCGCTGCCGAGGGTGTCACCACTCACGGCACAGTGTTGTCAGTGCCCGGCAATGAACATGTCCCTTTCGAGTTCAACCTGCGACAGGTGGCGGAGTACTACGCCAAGCGAGGAGTGTAGCGATGGCCTGTGCTACCAGTGAAGAGCGCATGATGCTGGCCGAGGCCGAAGGCCTCGGCGGCGTAACCCTGTGTGCCTGCGGAACGGTACATCTCTCCGTGGGCGCCGTGACCGTCCGCCTGGCTCCGGAGGCATTTCTGCAGGCAGTGAAAATGTGTCAGGAGGCTGCCCAGCAGCTAACGCTGGAAGGCCTGCTGCAGGCGATGTCACCGTCGCAGTCGAATAGCACGCTGCACTGAGTTGTTGAATGGTTGAATCGTTGAATAGTTGAATGGTGCGACGTTTGTCGCGGCGGGCGCCCCGCCCTCGCAACGCTAGGGCGGGTTAGGAGGATTGAAAACACAACATGGAACCACTTTGATTGTCATTTCGTAGAGACCGAAGGGAGGGGAGAAATCTGCTTCTCTGCCCATACTTTTCGCGCCTGTCGAGATAACAGCAGATTTCTCCGTTTCACTCCGAAATGACAAATCAAATATTGGTGGCGGCGCGAAGATAAGCCACGAGGAGCGGATGTGGTTTCTCTACTGTGGACCGAGTCTGCGGTACAAACAACGTCCCGACATAGAAGGGATGTGACGGCAGCTCGACAACACGGGCTTCGCCGAACTGGTCACGGGCGGTGATGCGAAGGCCGGCCTCTTCGAGCTGCGGCTCGTACTCCGCGTTCAGGCCGAAGTTGCAGCATAGGGATCGGTCTCGGCGTGAGCTGCATCTTCGACATGCATCACCGAGCGTGCGTACTCGAGGATGATGTGCTGAAAGCCTCCGCAGGTACCGATGAGCGGGACCTTGTTCTCACGCGCGAAGCGGATCCCGTTGAGCGCGCCTTCAAGGCTGCGATAGGGACTCCCCGGGGAACAGAAGAGCGCATCGAACCCAGCAAGATCATGCGCTTCATCGGTTGCGAGCCATGACGTCTCTACCTTGATATCCAGCGCTGCCGCAGCATGCTGCAGGCCGTAGTTCGTTGCCAGGTGCGTTGGGTTCGCTTCGTTAAAGTCGCCGAGGATGCCGATGCGTAACGTCTTCATGTGTTGAGCTTGAAATGCTCCGGCGGCGCCGTCAAAAGGATTGTTTCAATCACAGCTATCGGAGATTCCGATAAGGATTTCGATGGGATCCGACAGAGCCTCCGCCCTTTTCGTGTCTAAGAGCGTTTTCCCTGTTTCTGGGTGTTCCGGAAGAGGTGTGCAGCGGCGTTTTCATTGCGGAAAACACCCATAGATGCGGAAGCTCTGCATTCCACCCACAGGGAAAATGCTCTAATGGCTGCATATGATCTTGAACCTCGCGCGGCGGGCGCATAACCATAACTGGGCACTGGACCCGATCGTCCGCTCGCTACTGGATACAGATTTCTACAAGTTGCTTATGCTGCAGTACATCTGGAAACACTTTCGCGATGTCCAGGTGACCTTCTCCGTCGTGAACCGCAAGCCTACCGTACGGCTC
>JAEKKE010000120.1 GCA_019510535.1 Acidobacteriota bacterium | reverse complement strand
TTCTGCAGGCCCTGCGAGAGCGGACCTACGGAGTTGTCAGCCGTAACCGGAGTAACCGAGCTGCCCGCGGTATAGCTGGTGGTGACCTGGAAGGGGAAGTTTACCCAAGGGCTGATGCTGAGACCGTGATTCTCATAACCTTGAAAGAAGAGCCCATAGCCACCGCGGATCACCAGCCGTTCACGCGCCTGATACGCGAACCCCACGCGTGGGGCAAAGTTTTTGTTTGGTGCGTAACCCATGACCTTGTCAGGAATGGGTGTGAAGGCAATGCCATCCGTTGCCAGCAGGTTCTGGAAAGCGGATGGAACATTGGCGACCTGCGATTGCGGGATATAGAAGCGGGAGATGCCGTCGCTGGTATCACCGGTCTGAGCCGGAACGAAGTTTGCAAAGCGTCCACCCGTCTCCGTAGGAATACCAAGGAACTCCCAACGCAGACCGAAGTTGAGTGTGAGCTTATCGGTGGTCTTCCAACTGTCCTGCACATAGGCACCGACATACTGGCGCCCCAGGTTGAAGATCGGCGAGAAGCTGGAGGCCGAAACAGTATTCGATCCGCCAAGGCTACGCAGCGTTCCTGGCGTGGGCGCCAGTGGAGCCAGCAGGAACTGTGCGCGGTCGGTCGATCCGTCTGTATTGGCTACGACCGAGGTGTAGCTGCCATTGTTGGCAAAGCTGCCGCGAGAGGTGCTGGGCGTCAGCGTGGGAAAGGCAATGTGCTGGTACTCGAGGCCTGTGCGGATCTGGTGCCGAGCCTTATCGATCGTGACGTTTTCCGTAAACTGTGCGATCTTGCTGGACTTGTCGCTGGGCAGCGTACCCGGAGCACCGAGCGAAGAGAGCTGGCCGAAGGTGAACTGCGGCAGACCTCCATTGCCCTGCACCTGCGGGATACCGGGAACACCGTATTGCACGGGAGTACCGAGAGTATTCGCCCCAAGCTGCAAGCGGACATCACGTACGCGGCTGTAACCGACGCGGGCTTCGTTCACAATGTGCGGACTGAAGATATGTGTCTCGCTCAGTGCAATATTCTGCGACTGTGTGTTCCCATTGCCGGGACGAGAGGCTGAGCCATCGGCAACTCCGGGAAAGGGACTGGGGACCGTTTGCTGTGTATTGACGATGCTGTAGCGTACGAAAGCCGTGTCTGCAGAACTGAAGGCCTCATCGAAACGGATATCGCCGCTGTCTGTCGTCGTGCGGTTGATCGGGCTGGTGACGTAGTTGTTCTGTAGTGCCGCGCTCGTGGGTTGCGGATAGAGATTGAGTAGCGCAACAGCGTTGTCCGCAAGCCGGCTGCGCGGGATCTGATTCAAAAGCGCTTTGTTTGCTGCGGTGGTGAAGTTGGTGACGCCGACAAGCGATCCGCTATAGAAGGGATCACGCACATAGCCGCTGGGCGTACCGATAAGTCCCGTAACCGGGTCAACACCGCTTGCCGAAAGCTGACGGGTCGTCGAAGGATCGAAGACTGTGCCTACTGGGAAGCTGCGATTCAAGGCATCGCTACGGGAACCCGACTGCAGCGCAATGAGGTCCTGCAGATTGGTATAGCTGCTATTGCGCTCCGCCAACGTGGGAACGGTCTGCGTGTAGGTTCTGCCCTGGGCGATGCGGCTTCCCTGATAGTCAAGGAAGAAGAAGGTACGGTTGTGGCCATCGTAGAGATGCGGAATCACAACCGGCCCGCCGAGTGTTCCGCCGAACTGGTTCTGACGGAATGCAGGCTTGTCCTGTGTTGGCAGTACAAAATAGTCCTTCGCATCGAGCGCACTGTTGCGCAGATACTCCCACACATTGCCATGCAGGCTATTCGCCCCGGATTTGGTACTGACGTTCAGCACCGCTCCGGCGGAGTGGCCGAACTCAGCCGAGTAGGTGCTGGTCTGCACGGTGAACTCGCGAATGGCATCCGGCGGCGGCAGCACGACATACTGCGCCTGGTTGACCAGGTCGGCGATGGCGGCGTTGTCGTCCATGCCGTCGAGCAGATAATTGTTCTGCGTGCGGCGGGCTCCATTGGCTGTAAATGAACCGCTCGCCTGCAGATTGCGGCTGTCATTCTGCGCAAAGGTCACACCCGGTGAAAGCTGCGCGAGGAAGGTCGCGTTGCGGCCATTGAGCGGCAACGCGTTGATGCTGTGTTCACTCACCAGTTGCTGCACGCTGGAGGAACGCGTGTCGAGCAGCGGATTCTCCGTCGTGACCTCAACGACTTCTGAGGTCGAGCCGGCCTCAAGGCGCGGACGAACCTCCAGTCTGGACTGGATGGTGACCTCGAGGTGCTCCGTAATGCTCTGCTTGAAGCCCTGCTGCGAGACAGTGAGTGTATAGGTCCCCAACTTGACGGGGCTGAAGTTGAAGTAGCCATCCTGCCCTGAGTGCAGATGTAGAACAATGCCGGTCTTCTCCTCTCGCAGAACCAGATCAGCGTCTGCGATCACGGCTCCGCTGGAGTCGGTGATCACGCCGCTGATGGAGCCGGTATCCACCTGGGCATGCAGGTCATTCGGCAGCAGGAAAAGCCCGGTCAGCAACGAGAAAAGAGCCGCGTACAGACGATATCCGCGCGAAGCGGGCGTGCGGGACGACATAGACACAGGTGCTCCTATGGCATGAGCAGGCACGTGCCGAGACTGGAGCTCTTACACGCGTCTCATTGTGTTGATTCAGTCGTAAGGAAGAAGCGTAACCGCGAAAGGGACACGAAACGTGTTTCCTGCAAGGCGAGCGCAGCAGCGATCAACGACAACAACAAAGGCAACAATCCTGCCGGAACAGAGGAGCCAGTTCTACGGATGAAAGTCGCATGCGCTGATGATAACGAGAACAGATGAATGCGTCCAGCGAACGACATTGTCTGCCCACGCAATCTTTTGACAGGCCGGAAGAGGTTCTAGTATCTAGGTAACGCGTTTGACGTCCTTTAATCTCCACTCTGAAAAGAGAGCCTCGATGACCCTGTTCTCCAATCTCCGCGTCTGTATGCAACGTACTCTTGCCCGCACGGCCTGTGTCCTGCTGGCCGGAGCCATGACAACCGGAGCGACATTGCATGCACAGAAGGCTGCACCCATGCGCATCTACGTCATCGACGTAGAAGGCGGCCAGTCGACGCTATTCGTCATGCCGGACCACACCTCGCTGCTGGTAGACACCGGCTTCCCCGGCAATGGCGGACGCGACTCACAGCGCATCGCAGACGCAGCGAAAAAAGCAGGGGTCTCTCGGATCGACTATGTATTGCTGACGCACTATCACCTTGATCATCTGGGCGGTGTACCGGATCTGGTAGCGAAGATCCCGGTGGGCACCTTCATCGACCACGGCGAGAATCGCGAGACCGTCGTTCGGGGCACCGTCCGCAACTATGAGAACTACCAGGCGATGCTGCAGTCCGGGAAGTACAAGCACATCATCGTCAAGCCGGGCGACAAGCTGCCGCTTCCGGGCGTGGACCTGACCTTCCTAAGCGCAGCAGGCGAGGTTCTGGACAAACCCCTTCCAGGCGCAGGACAGGCGAATGCAACCTGCTCCGCTCCAGACAACATGCCTGAAGGGATCAATACGCCGGACCAGGCGGAGAACGCACAGTCCGCAGGCTTTGAGATGAACTTCGGCAAGCTGCGCATCCTCGACCTCGGCGATCTGACCTGGGATAAGGAGCGTCTGCTCATGTGCCCTGCCAACAAGATCGGCCATATCAACCTGCTGATTGTCTCGCACCATGGCTCGAAGCCCAGCTCGAGCCCCGCGTTGATCGATGGCATCACCCCGCAGGTAGCGATCATGGACAACGGCGAACGCAAGGGCGGCTATGTGCCAGTGCTGGATACCATCCGCGCAACTCCCAGCAAGCCTGATCTCTGGCAGTTGCACTATGCACTGGAGGGCGGCGATCAGCACAACACCGGTAAGGCGATGATCGCGAATCTGCTGTCGCCTGAGGGTGAGGCGGCGGCCAAGGAACTGGCAGAGGGAAAGCCGCTGCCTCCGCCTGCACCGCTCGCCAACGATGCGGGCCACAGCATCACTGTTGAGGCCTATGCAAATGGGCGCTTCACTGTGACCAATGGACGCAATGGCTTCGCAAAGACCTATCAGGCAAAGTAGGTACGGTCAAACAAAAGCCGCGCATTTCCATGCGCGGCTTTTTCCTGCCTTCAGGCTTACGCCTGTTGAAATGCCTTCAAGACCTCTTCCTTCGCGGTCTTCAATTCGGCTATGGGATCGCCCTGCGCGTAGAACTCCATGGCGATGTAGCGGTTGTAGCCGAGGGCGGCGAGGCGGCGATAGATGTTGTTGTAGTTCATCTCGCCGGTGCCGGGGCGATGGCGGCCAGGAACGTCGGCCACGTGGATCAGGCCGATCTGATCGAAGTTGTTCTCCAGCTTCTCGATCAGGTTCCCCGCTCCGCGCTGCTCATGGTAGAAGTCGTACAACACCTTGATCGATGGACTGCCAACCGCGCGCGTGATCGTAAATGCCTCGGTGACGGAGTTGACCGCCGCCCGCTTGTTTTCGAGCAGGTCGATGGGCTCCAGCAGCAGCTCCATCTTTTCCTTCTCCATGATCTCGGCGGCGACCTTCAGGTTCTCCGTGATATTGGCGATCTGTTGCTCAGGCGACTGACCGGGAATGCGCGGGCCAGAGGCGTAGCCCAACTGCGGGCAGCCGAGCTCACGCGCCACAGGAATTGCCTTGGCGAGTTGCTCCCGGATGGTATCTCGCGATGCGAGATCGGCAAGGGGCACCTGGCCGGGGAACATCAGGTCGATGGTGATGCCGAGCGATTTGGCCAAGGCCGCGACGCGGCGGCGTTCTTCGGGTGACCAGGCCATCCACTCCGTCACCAGTTCCGCGCCGGTATAACCGGCTTTCGCAACGGTTTCCAGCCGTTGATCGATGGTCATGGGCTTGGGAAAGGCCCAGATCATATACGAAAACTTCGGCAGAGCAGCAGGGGAAGCGGCAAACAAGCCGCGCGGGGCCAGGGACAGTGCGGTACCGGCCATTGCGAGATGACAAAAGTGTCGGCGATTCATAGTCCCAATCTCAGTTCCTGTTCGTCGTGCGAACAAAGTATAAATAGGAACGATGAGATTTCGCCTCTTCGCTCGTTCCGAAATGCTGTTTGCCCTGGGCCTCAGCATAGCAACTCCGGCCTTGGCGCAGTTTCCACGGTCGATCACAGACCCCGCCGCCGTCGAACGCGGTAAGGCTATCTACGGGCAGCAATGCGCACGCTGCCATGGTGATGACGTGCGCGGGACGCAGACAGCGCCTGACCTGCTGCGCTCGCTGAAGGTTCTTCACGACCGCCGCGAGAACCTGAAAGGTAAGGAGCTCGCCCCTTATCTGAAGGACGCTCCCCACAAGATCGAGCTCGATGCCAAACAGGCTGCCGACCTCTCGAACTTCCTCTCGTTCTCCATTAATAAGATCCTGCGTAGCGGCTACGACGCCGAGCCCAAGAACCTTCTGAGCGGCGATGCCAAGGCCGGCGAGGCGTACTTCAATGGAGCAGGCGGATGCAACAAGTGTCACTCACCCAGCGGCGACCTTGCCGGCATCTCCAAGCGCCTGAGCGTCGCTTCTCTGCAACAGCGCTTCCTGTTCCCCAATACGGGTTTTGGATCCAAGCGCAAAACGCAGGTTGAAGTAACGACGGGCGGGAAAACGATTACCGGTGACCTGGTGCATATCGACGACTTCACCGTCTCCCTGAAGGACAAGGACGGCCGTGTGCAGTCGTTCAATCGCACCGCTGCCCTCAAGGTAAAGACGATCGATCCTTATGCAGGCCACGTGGAGCTGCTGAACCGCTACACCGATGCCGACATCCACAACCTGACCGCATACCTGGTGACGATTCCATGAAGCATCTGTTTTCTCTGGCCGCTCTGGCCATGCTCTCTCTCCCCTTGTCCGCGCAGACGGCTGCCGCCAAAAAGCCCGTGCCGGCACAGGCATCGCAGATCGACTGGCCGACATACAACGGCGACTATAGCGGGCGCCGCTTCAGCAAGCTGAGCAAGCTGAATACCACCAACGTTGGCAAGCTGCAGCTTGCCTGGACCTATCGCATCACCACCACCACCGGCGGCGGACAGCGCATCTCAGCCACGCCGCTGATGGTCGACGGCGTAATCTACTTCACCGTACCCAGCCATGCCTGGGCCGTGGATGCACGCACCGGCCAGAAGCTGTGGCAATTCGACTGGGCCAGCAAGGGTGGCGAGACCATCGGCAACCGCGGTGCCGCCATCAAAGGTGACACGCTCTACTTCGAAACCGAAGATTGCAATCTGGTAGCGATCGACATCCACACAGGCAAAGAGAAGTGGCACTCCTCCATCGGCAACCCTGACCAGTTCTACTTCGGCAGTGTCGCTCCGGTAATTGTTAAGAACCACGTGATGGTCGGCATCAGCGGCGATGACTTCGATATCCCTGGTTATGTGGAAGCGCATAACGCAGATACCGGAGCGCTGGAGTGGCGCTGGTACACCCACCCTGAACCTGGAACACCCGAAGCCAAGACCTGGCCGAATGACGAGGCCATGACGCACAGCGGCGGCATGACCTGGGTAGCCGGTACCTACGACCCGGATCTGAACCTCTACTACTTCGGCACCGGCAACGCCCAGCCTGTCATCAACGGTGCGGCACGACCCGGCGACAACCTCTTCACCTCCACCATCTGCGCCCTGAACCCGGATACCGGCAAGCTGGTGTGGTACTTCCAGCCGAATCCGCATGACACCCACGATTGGGATGCAGTGCAGACACCGGTTCTGATCGACGGCACCATCGAAGGCAAGCCTCGCAAGCTCCTCGCCCAGGCCAGCCGTAACGGATGGTACTTCCTTCTGGATCGCACCAACGGCAAGGCCATCACCAGCACTCCGTTCGCCAAGCAGAACTGGGCCAAGGGCGTAAATGACAAGGGCCAGCCGATTCCTGATCCTGCAGTCGTCGCGAAACAGAATGGCACCCTGACGGCTCCGAATCAGGCGGGTGCGGCCAACTGGTACCCGCCGAGCTTCAGTCCGCTGACTGGTCTCTTCTACGTTCCGGCGTATGACGCCTACAGCGTCTACTACATCTACGACAACAACAAGAAGCCCGAGGGCTGGGCCGGCAACGACCGCGGTGGATGGTCTTCCGCTTCGCTACGCGCCATGGACTACCGTACTGGCAAGGTCCGTTGGAACCATGAATGGCCCACCTCCGGCGCCCGCTCCGGCATCCTGACGACGGCCGGCAATCTGCTCTTCACCGGAGATCCGTCGGCGAATCTGATCGGCTTCAACTCCACCACCGGCGAGATCCTGTGGCATGCAGGCTTGAATGCCCCAGTCAGCAACGGACCGACAACGTTTGAGCTGGACGGTTTGCAGTACATCACCGCGTCCGCAGGCGATACGTTGTATGCCTGGGTGCTGCGCTAGCAAACGACAGGTTGAACAAACGGAGCGCCTTTGGCGCTCCGTTTGTTGTTTAAAGACCTTGTATATTCGAACGCGCGCCCTTCTCAAGCTTCGTCACAGCCCTGTAGAGTAAGTGCGCTTCCAAAACCCTACAGAGGTCGTGATGAAACGCACGCTCGCCGTCACCTGTCTCGCTGTCTCCGCCACGCTTCTTGCGCAGCAGCCGCAAACGGCAGCTACACGTGGGCCGGTGCGCATCCTTCCGATCGATGTGGACCCAAACGACCACGAAGGTTTTACGCAGATCTTTGACGGCGCGAGCCTGAACGGTTGGGACGTGAACCCGGCTGTCTGGAGTGTGAAAGATGGCGCGCTGGTTGGCGAATACAAGTCTCAGGAAGGTACACGCAACCCACAGACCTTCGCCATCTATCGCGGAGCTGAGCCGGCTGACTTCGAGCTCAAACTGGAAGTAAAGCTTGAAGGAGAACAGGCAGACAGCGGCATTCAGTATCACAGCTACCCGGCTCCGCAAGTCACGCCACGTCCGGGCGCTCCGGTCTTTCCACAAGATCCGAAGTGGAATCTTGCCGGCTTGCAGTTCGACCTCAGCCTGCAGCGCGACGGAAACAATATTGGCATTCTGGCCGAAGGGGGCGGACGAGGAATCATCGGAGAACGCGGCCAAATCGTTCACACCCGGACCGGCAAGACACCGCAACTGCTGGGAGAACTCACATCAACAAAGGATCTGAATAGCTTCTTCAAACCGCACGACTGGAATACGGTACACCTGATCGTGCGCGGGCATACCGTTATCCAGCGAATCAACGGGCTAACTGTCGCCATCTTGATCGATGACGATACGGCCAAATGGAAACCCAGCGGAGTGATTGGACTTCAGTGTGCCGGGCCGGGATCGGTAAAGATCTCGTTCCGAAGCATCTGGTTGAAGTCACTTCCGTAGGAGGCCGCCATGCATAAGAAGTTCGTCCGCGTCCATCT
>JAEKKE010000119.1 GCA_019510535.1 Acidobacteriota bacterium | reverse complement strand
GGTAATGCCGATTCTGCCATCGGCGGCGATCCACTCATGTTCTTTCGTGTAGCGGTACTCGGTCGGGTAAGCCATTGCGGGTGCGCTCTCCAGTCGTTAGAAAAATCGGATGCAACGGAACTACCTTCGATTTCACCATGGTGGAGCGGACCTGGACGGCCAGCTCCGTATCCACGGCGCTCAACTCAACGGGAACGTAGGCCATGGCAATGTTCTTCTTCAGGAAGGGCGAAGGTGAGCCGGACGTGACGACGCCGACCTCTTTGCCGTCGAGCGTGAAGACCGGATATCCATCACGGGCGATGCCGCGGTCAATGGTCTCAAGACCCACCAGCTTACGCTTCGGTCCGCCTGCCGCCTGCACGGCGAGCAGCGCCTGCTTGCCGACGAAGTCAGCTTCCTTTTCAAGCTTGCAGTAGCGGCCCAGGCCTGCCTCGAAAACATTGATGGTGTCAGAGATCTCGTGACCGTAGAGGGCCATAGCACTCTCAAGACGAAGCGTATTGCGCGCACCCAGACCGCAAGGCAGAATGCCGAATTCTTTGCCGGCCTCCATAACCTCATTCCAGACGCGGGCGCTGGTGGCTTCGTCGGAAGGGACATAGATCTCGAAGCCGTCTTCGCCGGTATAGCCGGTGCGGGCGACCAGAACGTTGTACAGACCGCAGACCTTGCCCCAGGTGAACCAGTAGTTCTTGATGGCGTCCAGGTCAACGTCGGTCAGCTTGCGCAACACATCGATGGCCTTCGGGCCCTGGATGGCAAGCTGCGTGTACATGTCGCTGAAGTCGTTGATATGAACACTCGGCATCATGCCGATGGTCTTACGCACCCACTGCACGTCCTTCTCGCGCGTGCCGGCGTTGATGACGATCAGATAGTCGTTGTCGCTCAGCTTGTGCAGCACCACATCGTCGACAAAGGTGCCTTCGGGGGTCAGCATGGCGGAGTAGTGCGCCTGTCCCACCTGCAGCTTGCCGGCGTCGTTCATCAACAGCTTCTGCACAGCATCCAGCGAGCCCGGCCCGCGAAGCTGGATGTCACCCATATGCGAGACATCAAAAAGACCCACACCAGTGCGGACAGCCATATGCTCGGCGATCAGGCCCGAGTACTCGACCGGCATATCCCATCCGCCGAAGTCGACCATCTTGGCCTTCAGGGCTCGGTGGGTGGCATTCAATGCGGTTTTACGAAGCACAGAGCCGGAGTCAGACACGGTTACGACCACCTTTGTTTGAGCTTGGATTGTGGTGCGAAGGGCAAGGATTGATTTTAATTCAGGGGCCCGGATGTGTCACACATGTGCGCTAACCGCGCAGACAGTTTCGCCTCTGGTTACCCGTAATTTGGACTGCTTCTTGCCAGCTTCTGCACTGGGTGCCCCATCCATCGCATCGCGATGGGTGGGATAGGGACATTCGGGGTCTCCGCGCTAACGAGGCTTCCTGGCCGCGCGGACAAAGCTGGAGACGGCAAACCACGTAAAAAGCAGGGCAATCGCCGCGCTCATGTACCACTGCTGCCGGTGGACTCCGCCCTCTCGGTAGGAGGGGAAATGGGTAATCGTCGCCTGCACAAAATACAGGGCAAAGAAGGCGAAGAGCGTACCCATCACCTGCAGCCAGACCGCTCGGCCGGCGTGTTTGACGCTGCTAAAAAAACCTCGGCTGGCGCCCTCTGCGGCACGGCGCACATCGATGCGCTGGCGCGTTGTCTGCCGCGGAGCCGGATTGGGATCGGCCGCGGCGGCGGCCTTGCTGGCTTCAATGGCGGTACGCGCGGCGTGGCGAACACCCGCACCCAGCACCTTTCCCAGCCGCACCTTATCCATGTCTTCCAGTTTACGCGTTGGGAAGTTTTTCCTCGAAACACGTATCGCGAGACCAACCCCACAGGATCGACCTGTAATCCAACCAAACATGAGAGTCCTTATTCTTACGGTCGCTTTTGTTGGCGCCGCTGCTGCCGCGTTTCTGATCTCCAGGCCAGATGCTCAGCCGGAGAAGAAGAGAGAGAAGGAAGGGGAAAAACCGATCGAAAAAGGAAAAACGATTGGGGATCTTGCCCATCAACTCGAAGACGCATGGAGCGACCACCATACGCTGGTGGCATAAAGCAGTTGCCAGTTGGACTGGCGATGCCGCGGCGGGTTGCACGTGAACTTGCCTCCCCAAGTGTGTTGAGAGTGCTGAGACCCACTCATGCTGTACCTCGTCAACTGGAAACTGTTGAGCGGCAACCGCTTTTCCAACTGGCGACTGCTGTTAGGTGACTGTCTCCAAAAATGGTATCCAGAAACCATTGCGGGTCGTCCAATACAGCAGTAATGTAAGAGTCAACAGGCGGTGCCCAACACCCCGCAATGCCGTTCCCGCCGCTGTTTAGGCTGGGAATACCCGATGCGCGGCGAAGTGGCTATTCGACGGAGGTGTCATTGAACCAAAAAGTGAAGGACCTGATCCAGCAGCTTGGCGAAGCCATTCACGAGTCGGTCTCTGAGTCGGAGCACATTGCAGGCGTAGTGCGCGACATCCGGGAGCAGGGCTTTGACGTGCTGCTCATGCTTGAGGCGACCATTGGCCTGAACGAGGTCCAGGAAGAAGAAGCGGCGGCGGCCGTAGAGGCGGAGGAGACGATGAGCGGGCCCTTCACCTCGAACGACGTCAACTTTTTGAAGTCACTTCGGATCTCCATAGAAGACTCCGAGAGCCAGTAAGCCTCGCGTCATCAGGATGAACGATGCAGCGGGTGACGCGTGCTCGGTTTCTGCCCGATGGCGAACCCTTAAATCTTTGTAAGAGAACAACAAACGGGGATGGCAAATGCCATCCCCGTTTATGATCGCTTCATCCTTGACGGGATATTCTTATCCGTCGGGAACGCGAAGACGCAAAGTTGCGTCTTACCCAGAAGTCTGACCTCAGCAAGTAAAGGGTGTTTGGGTGCCATCAATGAAAGATACGTTGGGAGTCTTGCTCGCCGGTGGCGCTGGAGAGCGCCTCTTTCCTCTAACCCGCGACCGCGCCAAGCCCGCTGTTCCATTCGGCGGCCAGTACCGCATCATCGATATCACCCTCTCCAACTGCATCAACTCTGACCTGCGCAAGGTCTACATCCTTACGCAGTACAAGTCGCTCTCGCTCAATCGCCATATCCGCGAAGGGTGGGGGCCGGTGGTCGCCAATGAACTCGGCGAGTTCATCGAGATTCTGCCGCCGATGCAGCGTGTCAGCGTCAACTGGTACATGGGCACGGCCGATGCGGTCTATCAGAACATTTATTCGATTGGTTCGGAGCAGCCAAAGTACGTCATCATCCTGTCCGGCGATCACATCTACAAGATGAACTACCAGCTCATGCTGGATCACCACATCCAGTCCGGCGCGCATGTGACGCTGGCGACCCTGCCGATCAAACCGGAAGAGGTCTCTCGTTTTGGCGTGGTGGATGTTGCCCGCAACGGCGAGATCAATGGCTTCCTCGAAAAGCCGAAGGAGACCAAGCTGCGGTCACCCTTCAATCCGGAGAAGGTCGATGCCTCCATGGGCATCTACATCTTCAATACGGATGTGCTGCTGCCGGAGCTGATCAAGGACGCGGAAGATCCGAACTCGAAGCACGACTTCGGGCACAACATCCTGCCCAACCTGCTTGGCCGCTTCAAGATGATGGCCTACAACTTCGTCGACGAGAACAAGCAGGAGGCGCTGTACTGGCGCGATGTGGGTACGCTCGAGGCCTACTACGAGGCCAATCTCGACCTCGCCTCCGTCTCGCCGATCTTCAATCTCTACGACAAGAGCTGGCCGATGCGTACGCGGCCGTATCAGTATCCGCCGGCGAAGTTCGTCTTCGGCGAGCCCGGGCGTACGGGTATGGCGATCAACTCGGTGATCTCAGGCGGCTGCATTATCTCGGGCGCGGTGGTGCGCAATTCGGTTCTGTCGCACGATGTGCGCGTGAACTCGTATGCGGACGTCGACTCGAGCATCATCTTCTCGCACGTCAATGTAGGTCGGCACTCGCGGATTCGCCATGCCATCATCGATCGGGACGTCCATATTCCGGACGGAGCCGTGATCGGCTACGACCCTGCCGAAGACAAGCGCAATTACTTCGTCACGCCGAGCGGCCTGACCGTAGTCACGCGTGACTACTCGGTCTATGAGAACCCGGTAAGCCAGAGCTTTATGCAGCCCGGACAGCCCGGGAAGTAGGCTGTTTGTTTTGTGCATGATCGCCCGCCAGAAGGCGGGCGATTTTGTTTGTGCGGCTTAAATGCAAAAGGCGTCCCGGTCGAAGACCGGGACGCCTGAAGAGTGTCTGCTACTGACGGTGGCCGAAGCGCCACACCACGCCGCCGGAGATGGAGAAGAACTCGCGGTACTCGGTACCGTAGTGCTCCACGATCAGGTCGGGCTGCAGGCGGATGGCCCAGCGATAGCTGCCATTGATGTCCAGCGAGCCGCCGAAAGCGCCTACGGGCTTGACTCGGTTGGAGTAGAGGCCGACGGCAACGGCGTTCGCGGCAGCGTTGTGGCTGGGAGCGTTGATGCCGCCCAGGGTGCCGCCGTCAAACTTACCGGCGCCGACGCCAACCAGGCCGTGGTACTGGATGGCGAAGCGCTGGTTCTTCCATCCGCGGTACTGCACGCCGCCCATGCCGATGATCTGGCGGACGACCGGACGATTGATCTGAAAGGTATTTGGGAAGACGGGGGTGGTGCCGTAGTCGACGCGAAGGTCGACCGCCGGTCCAATGCGGTCAGTCAGCCAATAGGTGGCCTGGCCTTCGACTCCGCCCATGTTGTAGCGCTTGGGAAGGTTCTGGCCGGCCTGGCCGTTCATGAAGTTGAGGCCGCCGTAGACATCCCAGCGGTTGTCATAGGTGACGGGAATGCGACGGGCGAACTGAATGTTGCGCTTCGGAGCGGTTCCGGGCTGCGGCTGAGAGGGCTGGGCCGGGGCTGCCGATCCACTCGTCTGGCCACTGTTGTCGGCCGGAGTCTGGGCTGCCATGGTGGCGGAGAGCAGGGTGGTGGCAATCAGGGCGGTCATCCCGGCAAGTGCGCGCCGGGTCACTTCGTGTCGCATGGTCCTCCAGACAGCAAAGCTGCAACTTCAAAGATATAACGGTTGGACGCCGCTGCGTCCGTCAGGCTGCGGTTTATGCGACAATAGAACAAGGATTCCTGGAGACAGTTATGGGCGAGCTATTCACACCTACCCACCTCATCGTTATCGCGGTCGTCGCGCTTGTTCTTTTTGGCGGCAAGAAGCTGCCGGAACTGGGTAAGGGGCTCGGCGAAGGTCTCCGTGGCTTCAAGGACGGTATGAAGGGTGTTACCGAAGACACCAAGGACTCACACACCGTCACGCCGAAGCCCGAAGAGACGAAGTAACCCGGCCCGCGCGCAGGCGCGTTGAAGATTGAAACGAGCATAGGGGAGTGGTTCTTTAACCACTCCCCTGTCGCCTTTTTGGGTCAATTTTTTTGCGTTATACCCGTTTTGTGTCGGCCTTTTGCGTCAGGTTTTGTGTCAGATTAGCCCGATGGCGCGTCCGGCAACCCCGACCCCCAGCCATAGTGAGAGCGAGATCACCGCGGTAACGCGGGAGGTCAGGGTGGCGGCGCTGCCCAGGCTAAGAACGACTCTGCGGTAGAGCGTGAAATAAAAAAGGACGGCCGCGGCGAGCAGGGCCATCTTCCAGCGGAAGGCAGCGTTGTTGTAGCACTTCAGCGCCTCCTCCGAGACCAGGGCAATGCCGGTTAACACCAAAATGGCGAGGCTGCTGAGCAGGACGCGGCTGAGATCGCGGTTCAGGACACGTGGAGACTCGCGCCGCAGAATCAGGCCCAGCAGGCGCAGATCCAAAACCAGGACAGAGCCTCCGAGGAGCGTAAGCGCCAGCAGGTGCACGGCTTCGACCGCGGCAAAGCCCCAGCGAGAGTTCTGCATGAACTGGCCGAGCGGCGAGTGAGCAAGAGCGACAAACCAGACGCGAAGCGACATCGGTGGCCTTTCAGAAATACGCGATCGCCCGGCCGGCGACGATGATGCCGCACCAGAGCGTGAGCGAAGCAAATGCGGCAGCGCGTGCACGCCAGGGTGAGAAGCGGGCCGTCTCCCACTCCTGCACGCGGCGATAGACCGTGGTGTGAAAGATCAGTGGGTTAAGGCCCACGAGAGCGAGCAGCACGAGTTTGATACGGAAGGCGGGATTTGTGTAGTTCTTTGCCGCCTCTGCCCAAAAGAGCAAGAGGCCGCTGACAAACATCACGCCGAAGCCGGACCACGTGAGCGGAAGGACAGCGCGCGCAATGCGCGTGACCGAGACATCGCGCAACACGACACCAAGCATGCGCAGGTCGAGTACGGCGATGGTGCCGACCAGCAATGTAATGGCGAGTACATGGACGGATTCGATGATGGAGAACAGGTACTCTGACTCGCGGATCGAGGTTCCGATCTGCGAGTCATAGATCACCTGACAGATGTGCTGCAGCAGAGGCATGGCCATGCTTTCCGAATTACTTCGTGGGCTTCACGGTGTTGGGCAAGGCTCCCTGAACAGAGCCGTCATCGCCGGGGCCGCCGTCGCCGGGCGTTCCACCGTAGATGCTGCGGCCGTCGGGCAGCGTAACGCGGCGAGCGTCAATGAGGTGCGAACCATCCTTGGCGCGATAGCCATCCACGACGATGGTGTCACCGACCTTCAGATCGCCCTTCTTAAAGCCGCGGCGGCTGAGTGCGCCTGGACCAGCGCCTTCGCATCCCCAGTTGGTGACAGCGCCTTTCGCGTCGGTGATGTCGACGTAGAAGTACGAGTGCGGATTAGTCCACTCGACACGCGTGAGTTTGCCGACCAGACGAACGGGCTTGTTGCCGTCGAACTCGGCGGAGAAGGAGTGATGGGCATACGCACTGGCCGATGCGAGCGCCAATGCACCAAGAGATGAGAGAAGCAATCTGCTCTTCATGGTGTCTTTCCTGTGTTGTTGGGATGTGGCCTAAAACGAAAAACCCGCTTCCGAAAGGAACGGGCTTCTAAACCTTGCGATGTGAGGAGATGCTGGAATTACAGCGAATTCCGCATGTCCCTTGCGCGCCGAAGCGTGCGTCGCCCGTCCATTTAGCGATGGAGGGAGCAACAACAAGCAAGCATGGCGCGGAGCGAATGCATAGCTGCACTCTAAGTTGCGCCTCGCATGGTGTCAAGCATAGGGTGTGCCATCCAATTCCTGTCAGTCAGCGCCCCGGCCCTCTGCGTTGCGGCGCAAATTCGCCCATACTTCGTTGTCGGCCTCGACTATGGAATAGCCATAGAGCCTTTTCCCTGTTGTTGGGTATCCCGGAAGGGGTGTGCAGCGGCGTTTTCATTGCGGAAAACGCCCATAGATGCGGAAGCCCTACACCACACCTACAGTGAAAATGCTCTAGCCTTCGGCCTCCGCCTCGTCTGAACAAATTTGCGCTCGCAACGCTGACGCCAGGAATTGGATGCCACACCCTCGCACTTGACGCGCTTTAGAAATTGCTCTACGGTTTGCACATGTTCAGCCGCTGCCAGCTCGAACAGATGCGTTGTTGTTGCGCCTGTTGCTAAACAGTCTGCGCCCTCGCGTCTGCCGGTTGTGAAAACCGGCAGTCTCAAATCTCTTCAACAAACAAAGTAAAGAGCCTGTCGAGCGCATCGCCACGTATGCGAGACGCTGTGTCTCAGGCCAACTGGAAAGGTTTTGCGATGAAAGCAATGCTGCGTTTCCACGCATCTGTGTCGCTTGCGGTATATCTCTCTGTCGCTGCCGGCTTATCGGCGCAACAAAAGAAGGCGCCAGATGTGACCGGCCGCGAGAACTCACCGTTTTCGCGCAATGAAGCGGATCTGCCGAAAGGACCGGCGCCGCGATTGAACGGTCATCCGGATCTTTCGGGATATTGGATTCCGTCAAAGAAAGACAAGCCCACGGGGAATCTTGGAAAAGACTATCCGGGATACAAGCTTCCTTTCACGCCTGCCGGTGAAGCCGCGTTGAAGTACAACCTGGAACACACGGTTGATCCGGAGGCAGTGTGCATCGTCGGAGGCTTGCCGCGGCACAATGCCAGCGGGCTCCCCTTTCAACTGCTGCAGGGTGCGGATCACGCGGTCTTTCTCTACTGGTACACGACCTATCGCCTGGTCCCCTTCGATGGCCGCAAACATGCGGAGGATCCTGATCCGTCGTTCTTCGGTGAGGAGATTGGTTCGTGGGATGGCGACACGTTTGTGATCGACTCCAACGCGTTCAAGGAGCAACGGACGTGGGCGGATGAGAACGCCAATCCACATAGCGATCAGCAGCATGTGATTGAACGCTGGACGCGACCTGACATTGGCCACATTCATGTCGACATGACGGTGACGGATCCGAAGTTCTATACCGAGCCTGTCCACTATCAGCGC
>JAEKKE010000535.1 GCA_019510535.1 Acidobacteriota bacterium | reverse complement strand
CTTCCTTTTCGGCTTCCATGAAGGGCGTCAGATAGGCGACAGCCTTCTTCATCACGCGGGCCGACTTCACCACCTGCGGCAGAAACATCTTGCCGGCGCCGAACAGATCGCCCACGATGCCCATGCCGGCCATCAGTGGACCCTCAATCACCAGCAGCGGACGGCCCAGCTTCGCGCGCGCCTCTTCCGTATCGGCAGCAATATAGGTGTCGATGCCTTTGACCAGGGCATGCGCCAGCCGGTCTTCGACCGTGCCGTTGCGCCACTCCTCGGTCTTCTTCTCGATGGTGGCGCCGCCGGACGCGGACGAGGCCTTCAACTGCTCGCCAAAGTCAACCAGGCGCTCCGTGGCGTCGGGCCTGCGGTTCAGCAGGACGTCTTCGACCAGCTCCTTCAGCTCCGGCTCAATCTCCTCATACACTTCAAGCATGCCAGCGTTGACGATGCCCATATCCATACCGGCCGCAATGGCGTGATAGAGGAAGGCAGCGTGCATCGCCTCGCGGACCTTGTTATTGCCGCGGAAGCTGAATGAGATGTTGGAGACGCCGCCGCTCACCTTGGCATGCGGCAGGTTCTGCTTGATCCAGCGGGTCGCGTTGATGAAGTCGACCGCGTAGTTGTTGTGCTCCTCCATGCCGGTCGCAACCGTCAGGATGTTGGGATCGAAGATGATGTCTTCAGGTGCGAAGCCAACCTCGTTTACCAGGATGCGGTACGCACGCTCGCAGATGCGGATCTTGTCTTCGTAAGTCGCGGCCTGGCCCTGTTCATCAAAGGCCATCACAACCACGGCAGCACCATAGCGCTGCACCGTGGCAGCGTTCTTGCGGAACTTCTCCTCACCCTCTTTCAGCGAGATGGAGTTCACGATGCCCTTGCCCTGCAGGCACTTCAGGCCGGCGACGATCACCTCCCACTTGGAGGAGTCGACCATGAACGGAACCTTCGCGACCTCGGGCTCGCTGGCCAGCAACTGCAGAAAGCGCGACATGGCGGCAACGCCGTCGATCATGCCCTCGTCCATGCAGATGTCGATGACGTTCGCGCCGTTCTCCACCTGCTGGCGGGCGACGCTGACGGCCTCTTCGTACTTGCCCTCTTTGATCAGCTTGGCAAACTTCGGCGAGCCGGCGACGTTCGTACGTTCGCCGATCATGATGAAGACGCCGGGCTGCTGGGTAAAGGGTTGCGATCCTGAGAGGCGAAGAGGCTTTGATTCTGTCTTGTCGATACTCATCCCTTGGCTCCCACGGCCTCCGGTTCCTGATGGTGTTCCAGCCTGCGCGGTTCCAAGCTGCGGGGCTCCAGATGTCCCAGCGCCTTGGCGATAGCGGCGATGTGCTCCGGTGTGTTGCCACAGCATCCGCCGGCGATATTGATCAGTCCACCCCTGGCGAAGTCGCCAAGATAACGGCCCATATCGGCGGGCTCGAGATCGAAGCCCGTAGGCGACAGCGGATTCGGCAGACCTGCATTCGGATACGCCGAGATAGCGACGTCAGCCTTGCCGGAAAGCTCTTCCAGGAACGGATACATCAGGTCCGGTCCAAGCGAACAGTTCAGGCCAACCGACAACGGCTTCACATGCTTGACTGCATTCCAGAAGGCCTCAACCGTCTGTGCGGAGATCATCGTCTCGCCGCCCCGGCCAACCGCGGCAGAGATCATGATGGGCAGCTTCTTGCCGTCCTCTTCGAATACTTCCTGAATGGCGACCAGCGCGGCCTTGGCATTCAGTGAGTCGAAGATGGTCTCCACCAGCAGCAGATCCACTCCGCCGGCAATCAGGGCGCGCACCTCTTCCGTGTACGCCTTCTTCACCTGGTCGAAGGTCACGACGCGGAAGCCGGGATCGTCAGCATCCGGCGAGTTCGACAGCGAGACGGTCAACGGACCGATGGCTCCGGCGACAAAGCGCTGCCGGCCGGTGTCATTGCCGACACGGTCGGCCCACTCACGGCACTGCCGCGCCGACTGCTCATTGATCCGGCGCCGGCCTCGAGGAAGCGGCGATGAATATCACCGATCATCTCCGGCTGTGTCAGCGAGAACAGATCACCGTTGTTCAGCAGATCTTTGGTGGCATTCTTGAAGCGCTCTCCACGGATATCGGCTTCCTTCATCCCATAGGTGCGAATGGTAGTGCCCATCGCGCCATCGATGATGGCGATCCGATTTTCCAGAATCTTCTGAAGAGGATGCTGTGGATTGGTCATAGCTTCCGAATGCCCCCATATCCTGACCCACGCACAGGCGTCTTTGGGCCACTCTTCATTATCTCATTCATGGCAAGCGGGGGATGCTTTTTGCCGTACGGCCCGTCTTATCTCTGGAAGGCCGGAGGCAAGACGATGAGGGTCTGGCATGGAGCGCTGGCGGTTCTGCTAGGTACGTCCGCATGGACCCTGGCGGAACAACCTAAGGTCGCGATCGATCTACGGTGTGGCACCAGGCATGCGGCATCTGATCATCCGACCTTAGGGCTGCGTGCCACGGTTTTCAATAACACGGACGAAGTCCTTTTCTGGCCGAGTCTAAGGCACGGGGCGTTCGCGGAGTATCTGGTGATTACAGATGAGGCCGATCACCGGATCTTTCCGAAGGGATGGTCATCGGGCATGCCGTCCGTTGTCCATGGCGGCGGCTCGCTGTTTGTCGATCCTCACAAGATCGCGGTAGACGAGATCGATCTGAATGAGTTCTACGCTCTGTCACCGGGAGCGAAATATAAGGTAGTTGTCTCGCACCGATACAAAGGTGTCTGGGTCGAATCGAACCACCAGATATGTGTCGCTCCGTAAACTGGGTGCCCCATCAACCCCAACCAATCCTCCTGATCTAGGATGGTCTCGTCACAAAAAAGGAGCACGACAATGAAGCTTGAGATTCGCAGCATTGCGGCGGCCGTCCTGCTGACGGCGGTCTCTGCCCTGGCGCAGAACAAGGCC
>JAEKKE010000534.1 GCA_019510535.1 Acidobacteriota bacterium | reverse complement strand
CCGATCTTGCCGCCCGCATGTTTGCCCAGCCGACTCCCAAAGAGCAGGAAGGGTTGGAGGCCATGGAGCGCGAGGGCCTGCATCTGACCACCGTGACCGAGATGGTGGCGATGGCTTCGGCCGAACACTCGCTTGACCCGCTTCTGGTCTCGCTCAAGGCGATTGACCCGGCCGTCTATCCCTTTTATGGAACCGTGGATCTGGCGCCGAAGGCCGTGCTCCGCGATGTGCTGCATGACAACACCATTGTCGTTGCCGAAGACCTTCTCATCCGGCTGAATCTCAAGGTCGGAAATCGCGTGAAGATCGGCGATGGACTCTTCACGATTGCAGGTGTGGTGACCAATGAACCGGACCGTCTTTCGGGATCATTTGCGGCGGGTCCGCGCGTCATCGTCACACGCAAAGGGTTGGAAGACGCAGGTCTGATCGCGGAAGGGAACCGGTCGAACGAACGCTTTCTCTTCGAGCTTCCGGCACGAAGCTCCGATCAACAGGTCGCGGCCTGGAAAGATCGCCTGGTCGCGCTGCTCCCTGAAGCGCAGGTGACTGACTACCGTGAGACCAATCCCGCGCTGACGCAGGGGCTGGATCGCGCCACCGGCATTCTGAGCCTGATGAGCCTGGTTGCACTCGTTCTTGGAGCCATCGGAGTGGCAATGGCTATGCGTGCCCATCTGCAACAGCGCATGGATACCATCGCCATCATGAAGTCGCTCGGCGCCGGGTCTTCGCAGATCATGCGCATCTATCTGCTGCAGACGATCTTGCTCGGGACGCTTGGCGGCCTTCTCGGCGTCACCATGGGCACCGCCGTCCAGCGATTTCTGCCGGTGCTGCTGCGCAGGCTCATCAATGTCCAGCCACCCTTCACGCTTGACTGGCATGCGGTTGGGACCGGAATGACGGCCGGTCTGCTGACGACCCTGTTGTTTACGCTGCCGCCACTGTTGGATATCCGCAAGGTCCGCCCCATCCTGATCCTTCGCCGCGCGGTCGAGCAGACCGACGAACCCATTCATAAGGCTTTCTGGGCTCGTTTGCGCTCGAACTGGACGCAGCTTTTGGCAACCATTGTGATTCTGCTCGGTCTCTCGCTCATTGCCGCTACGCTGAGTGACTCGGCGCAGACCGGCAGGACCTTCGCCGCAGGTCTCGGAGGGGTTCTTATCGCTCTTCTCGCCGCGGCCGCGATCTTGCTGGCTGTCCTGCGCCGCTTCCTGCGCGGAGCCGGGCTGACTCTGCCCTCGGCCATCCGCCATGGCCTGGCCAATCTCTATCGTCCCGGAAATCCTTCGGCGGCGCTGCTTGCTGCTGTCGGCCTCGGTGTCATGCAGATTACGACTGTCTTCCTTATGCAGCAGGCGGTTGTCCGTGAGCTGCGTATCGTCTCTTCGCCGAAGATCCCGAATATCTTCCTGGTCGACATCGCCAACTCCGAGGTTGAAGGTGTACGTAAGGTGCTTACCAGCCAGCCCGGAGTTATGGCAGAACCGGAATTGATTCCTGTCATCAGCTCACGCATCACCAACGTAAACGGCGTTGCGGCCAAAGATCTGCGCTTGACCAACTTCCCCAGGCGGATGCTCCAGTCGATCCAACTCACCTGGTCCGATGAACTTCCTCCCGGTACGACGGTGCTGCAGGGAGAATGGTGGAAACCCGGGACCACGGTGGCCAAGGTAGCGATCGGGCAACGCATGAGTCAGCGCCTCGGAGTCACGCTGGGAAGCCATATTGTCTTCTCAGCACAGGACAAACCGATTGATGCCGTCGTGGCTGCGATCATCAAGTCCGACGGCCAGCATGCCTACTCACGCGCGGAGTTCATCCTGCCCAGGGCTCCGCTGCAGGGCTTCCCGGTTGTCTGGTACGGAGGAGCACATGTCGATCCGAAGAAGGTTGGACAGCTTGAGCGCGCCATGTTCGCAGCCTATCCCACGGTTACGGTGATCGATGTGGCGCAGGCGCTTGAGACCATCCGCCAGGTCGTACTACAGATCACGGTGGTGATTCAGTTCCTTTCGGCGTTTTCCATCTTCGCGGGCATGGTGATTCTGGCATCTTCCATTGCAGGCACGCGCTATCGCCGCATCCGCGAGGTGGTTGTACTCAAAACGCTGGGAGCGACCCGCTCGCGCATCGCCACCGTCTTTTCAATTGAATTCGCCGTTCTAGGACTGGTCGCCGGTTTTACGGGAGTCGTCTTTGCCACGGTAGTTGCCCGGTTCATGCAGCGCCAGATGGGTATCGAGTTCCATCTTCCCTGGATCACCGACCTT
>JAEKKE010000533.1 GCA_019510535.1 Acidobacteriota bacterium | reverse complement strand
CCATGCGATGGCCTGGCCATGCAGGAGCTGCTTGTACTTGGTGGCTGCTTCGATGGCGTGGCCAAGGGTGTGGCCGAAGTTGAGGATCATACGCAGGCCGTTCTCGCGCTCATCGATGCCGACGACCTCGGCCTTCATCCTTACGGAAGCTGTCACGACTTTTTCAAGAGCTTTGGGGTCGCCTTTGAGGATGGCCTTCGACTCCGACTCCATATAGCGGAAGAGACGCGGCATGCGGATGACGCCGGCTTTGACGGACTCCTGCAGGCCGGCACGCAGCTCGGCGGGCGGCAGGGTCTTGAGGATGTCGATATCGATGAAGACGCCGAGCGGCTGATGGAAGCTGCCGACGAGGTTTTTGCCGGCACGCAGATTGACGCCGGTCTTACCGCCGACCGACGAGTCCACCTGTGCGAGCAGCGTGGTGGGCACCTGGATGAAGCGGATGCCGCGCATATAGATAGCCGCGAGGAAACCGGTGATGTCTCCGATCACACCGCCACCGAGGGCGATGAGCACGGAGTCGCGGTCAGCCTTATTCTCGGCGAGTTGCTCAAGAAGGCTCTCGACCGCGGCGAAGCGCTTGTGGGACTCGCCGGAGGGATGCAGCAGCACGACGGGCTTCACGTCCTTGGGGAAGGAGGCGAGGAACTTGCGCTGCCACAGCTTCCAGATCTCAGGAGTAGTGACGACGAAGAGCCGGGTAGCCGGAGAACCTGTGAGTTTGGCGATGCGGCGGGAGAGCGTTGGCAGAAGGCCGCGGCCGATGACAACGTTGTAATTCGCTGTAGGCGTATTTACTGCGATAACTGGCACAGCTTTATGGTATCGCGATCAGAAGCGTACCCTGTGAGGGTGAGTGTCGCGGAACGTTTTGATTTTGTTGTGGTGGGCGCTGGAATCGCCGGGCTTCGGGCGGCGATGACGCTGGCAAAGGCCGGCAGCGTACTGGTGGTGACGAAGGAGAAGATGGCCGAGTCGAACACGGCCTATGCGCAGGGCGGCATCGCCGTGGCCATGGGCGGTGCCGAAGACGTCGCCGAGCATCTGGATGACACGGTGATGGCAGGCGACGGCCTGGTAAACCGCGAGTCCGCTCAAGTATTGGTGGAGCAGGGGCCGGCCCGCGTGGAAGAGCTGCTGGCATGGGGTACGGAGTTCGATCGCGAACAGGGCGAACTGATGCGGACCCGCGAAGGTGCGCACTCTCGATCGCGCATTCTGCATGCCCATGGTGACGCCACCGGTTGGGAAATCGCCCGTTCGCTGTTGCGAATGGTGACAGCCAATTCACGCATTGAAGTGCGCGAGTTTGTCACGACGATCGATCTGTTGCGCGCAGATACGGGCCGTGTCTGTGGTGTGGTGCTGGAAGATGCGCAGGCTGAGACGCGCGTGGTGGAGGCGTGTGCGGTGCTGCTCGCCTCCGGTGGTGCTGGACAGGTCTACAGCGATACGACGAACCCTGCGGTGGCGACAGGCGATGGCATTGCGATGGCGTGGCGCGCGGGTGCTGCGGTCAGCGATATGGAGTTCTACCAGTTCCATCCCACCGCCTTTTCTCAGACGGGTGCACCGCGCTTTTTGTTGTCAGAGGCGCTACGCGGTGAAGGAGCCTATCTGCGCAATACTGCGGGTGAGCGTTTCATGTCGCGATATCACAAGCTGGTAGAGCTTGCGCCGCGTGATGTAGTGGCGCGCGCGATTACGCGTGAGGGCATGGCCGGTGAGGTCTATCTCGATATGCGTCATGTACAGAAGGACCTGAAGGCGCGTTTCCCGGGCATATCAACGTTTCTAAGTAGGTATGGATTTGAGCTGGGACGGGATCTGATTCCCGTTCGACCAGCGGCGCACTACCTGATGGGTGGTGTGCGTACCGATACCCACGGGCGAACATCGCTGCCGGGCCTGTATGCGGCGGGTGAATGTGCCTGCACTGGGGTGCATGGAGCGAACCGTTTGGCGAGTAATTCGCTGCTCGAAGGCCTGGTCTTTGGAGCCCTGGCGGCGGAGGCGATGGTCGAGGAGTGTGGAGGGCGCGTGGCTTTAAAGCCGGTCGCTCCGGCAGAGGTTAAAGCGGGCAGCGACGTGGGAGATATCGAGGCCTGGATTGCGCATCTGCGTGCGCTGATGTGGGAGAAGGCCGGGTTGTTGCGCGATGCGGCCCGATTACGTGAGGCGAAGACTGAACTCGAAGCGATGGCCTTGCCTTCAGGGGACGGGCGGCGATGTGTCGAGGCTCGGAATTTGCATGCGATTGCTCTGATGATTGTGACCGCGGCG
>JAEKKE010000532.1 GCA_019510535.1 Acidobacteriota bacterium | reverse complement strand
TGGGAACGTGGACGTGTCTACCTGCCGCAGGACTGGATGGCCCGCTTCAGCGTGACGGAAGAGCAGATCGCGGCTCGCCGCATCACACCGCAGTTCCGGGAGATGATGCGCGGTCTTGTCGCTGAGACACGCGCGATGTTTAACGAGGGTGCAGCTTTGGAGCGCGGCGTCGAGAAGCAATTGGCCGTGACCTTGCGTCTCTTCCGGCGCGGAGGAGAGAGCATCCTGAACGCGATTGAAGCTCTTGGATATGACACGCTCACACGGCGTCCGGTGGTGACCAAGGCGGCCAAGGTAAAGCTGTTGGGCCGCGCATTTGTGGAGAAGATGGTCGCGTGAGTATCTCTGTAGAGCAGGCCTATACCCAGTGCCGGGCCATCGCAAAGCGTGAGGCGAAGAACTTCTACTATTCTTTCGTCGCGCTGCCGCCGCACAAATCCAACGCCATGTGCGCGGTGTATGCCTTCATGCGTAAAGCAGACGATCTGGCGGACGATGAAAGCCTGAGCATCCCGGAGCGCCGGCAGCGGATGGCTCACTGGCTTGATGACTGGCGTCATGCCCGTGCCGGTGCACCGACAGACGATGCGATTTTTGTTGCTTTGAATGATGCACAGCGCCGCTTTCAGATTCCTGACGATTTGCTGGAGAAACTGGTGCAGGGCACCACCCTGGACATTCAGGAGACAAAGCCCGGTGTACGCATTCTCGAGATCGATGGCAAACCGTATGAGGTCTATGAGTCGATCGCAGCGTTGTATGACTACTGCTACCTCGTCGCCAGTGTCGTTGGTCTGGTATGCATCCGCATCTTCGGGTATCACGGGACGGAGGCCGAGAAACTTGCCGAAGAGACAGGACTGGCCTTCCAGCTAACGAATATCCTGCGCGATGTGAAAGAAGATGGCGAGCGGGGCCGCATCTATCTTCCTCTGGATGAGCTGCAGGCGGCGGGACTTGCGCCTGCCGATGTTGTTAAGGGAGATCCGCAGCGCCTGCGTCCCGTGTTGCTGAGCCTCGCTGCAAAGGCAAGGGCAATGTATCTGGCATCGGATCGCCTGATTCCGATGCTTGACCGTGACAGCAGGGCGGCGATGTGGGTATTGGCAAAGATCTATCGCATGCTGCTGGAGCGTATCGAGAGGATGGAGTTCGATGTCTTCTCCGACCGTGTCTCTGTGCCGACGGCCACCAAGCTTCGGGTGTTGGCGCAGGGCATGGGGATGACCCTGTGGAACCGGTTGGTTGCGCGATGAAAGACGTCATTATTGTCGGTGGAGGACTCGCCGGCCTGACGGCTGCGCACGCGCTCGCAAAGCAGGGAATCGCCGTGCAGGTGTTGGAGCGTCGTCCTTACATCGGTGGACGGGCGTACTCCTACGAGCATCCCGCGCTGAACGAGGTCATTGACTGTCAGCATGTCATGCTCGGTTGCTGTTCGAACCTTGTCGCTCTCTGCAAGGCGGCAGGGCTAGGAGACAAAATCCGCTGGTATGACGATCTGACATTCCTGGAGCCGGGCGGACGCGCCAGCCGCATTGGCCCCAGTGGTCTGCCGGCGCCGGGGCACAACAGCCTGAGCTTTTTGAAGGCGCCAATGCTCGGCTTCGCCGATAAGGCAGCCATCGTGCGGGGACTGCTCCAGTTCCTCCGAGGGTATCCAACGGACGATACGGAGAGCTTCGCGAGCTGGCTAAAGCGCACGGGGCAGACGGAGCGGGCTATTAAGCACTTCTGGGCTCCGGTCATCATCGGCGCGTTGAACGACCGTTTCGAGAACTGTTCGTTGAAGTACGCCGGACAGGTCTTCCATGAATCCTTTCTGAAGGCGTCCACCGCCGGGCGACTCGGTATTCCCATGATGCCGCTGAGCGAGTTCTATGGCGAGGTAGCACGGGCGGCGGAAGAGCAGGGCGCGGAGTTCGTGCTGCGGGCGAGCGTTGAGAGCATCTCCGGAGACGCCACGACTGGCTTTACATTGCAAACCACCGCCGGGGTCTTTCAGGCCAGACAGGTGATCGTTGCTCTCCCCTTTGAGCAGGCGGTCAAGCTGCTTCCAGAGCTTACGTCAACGATTACGCACTTCGTTCATGCACCCATTACGACGATCCATCTCTGGTGGGAGAACGAGATCACAGACCTGGACCACGCCGTCCTGCTCGATACCACGATCGAATGGATCTTCCATAAGTCCCGTATCCGGGGATACGACGCCTCACGTGGCAGCTATACGGAACTCGTCATCAGTGCTTCCCATCGGCAGCTCAAGCAGGAGCGGGATGAGATTATCC
>JAEKKE010000118.1 GCA_019510535.1 Acidobacteriota bacterium | reverse complement strand
GTCGTCAGCGGACACATCGTGCTCACCACACCCGATGGCGATCACACACTGCGGGCCGGCGACAGCATCATCGTGCCTGGGGATGCCGTGCATCAGGCACGTGCGTTTGAGGCGAGTGAGGTGTTGGACGTCTTCACGCCTTATCGCGAAGACTATGCCTGAGTGCGAAGGCCGATAGCAGGCAGCACCAGCGCAAGAAGGATCGCCGTGTCCTGTTCCGGCGTGCTGTCGGCCTCGCCGTAGAGGCGACGTTCATTCATGCCACGTAGCATATCCATTACAGCCCAGCCGATCGGCTCGAAGTCACGCGCGAGAATTTCACCGGCTTTGACGCCGTCCTCGAAGATCCCGACCAGCTCTCGAACCGTAGCTTGCAGCAGAGTGTGAGTCTGTTTGCGGTGGCTGCGTTCGCGGCCGAGCGTTACCAGCATGCGGTAGACGTTGGGCTGCGTCTCCCAGAAGCTCATACGGATCTGCAGCAGGACGCGCAGACGGTTCGCTGTCCCCGTTACATCCTCCAGCGCCTGCTGGATGCGCTCGCGCTGTTCTTCGATCGCCTGCAGCACTGCCGTCTCATAGATCTCTTCTTTGGAGGAGAAGTAGAGATAGAGCGTGCCTTTGGCGACCTTGGCTTTTTCAGCAACATCGTCCATGCGGGTCTCCGCAAACCCCTTCTTGCCAAAGAGTTTCAGGGCAGCATCCAGGATCTCGGAACGGCGAAAATCCGTTAGAACCTGGCGGCGGGATTTGGGTCGGACGGACACTCCAGCCAAGCTAACATAATGAAACAGTACAAGCTGTTTGCGTATGTGTTGCTTGGTGCTGCCGCTGGTGCTGTTGTTGAAGCGGCCGCCGAAGCATATAGGCAAGGTGGAGCTGGATGCTCTAGGGCTTAGCGATTGTATTGAGAGTGTTGGGTAGAGAAGCTGATTTCTTCGCTCCCTTCGGTCGCTACGAAATGACAAACAAAAAGGGGACCGAGCCTCGCACTGAGATTGATGGTTCGAGAAACCCTCCGAGCTGCGTACGATTTTTTGTCATTTCGTAGCGTAGCGGAGAAATCTGCTTCTCTACCCAAATCTCTTCCGGACCAACAAAAGGCGGGTCCTTCGCTTCCTGCCCAGCGAACAAGTTCGCCGGGGACCCAGTTCGCTCAAGGATGACAAGCAAAAACAAGACGGGTCGGGCTGGACGCTCATTGACCAAACATGGCGAGAAGGGCGGCTTCATCAATCACCTTCACGCCGAGCTCGTTGGCCTTGTCCAGCTTCGACCCCGCCTCATCTCCTGCGACGACATAGGTTGTTTTCTTGCTGACCGAGCCTGAGACTTTTCCTCCGGCTGCTTCAATCATCGTCTTCGCATCCTCGCGCTTGAGTGTTGGCAGCGTGCCAGTGAGTACGAAGGTCATGCCTTCGAGTTGAGAGGTCTTCTGCCGCTTCTCCGCGGTAAAGCTGAAGCCCAGCTTATGCAGACGCTCTACGAGCTGACGATTCTTGGGCCCGGCGAAGAACTCATGGATGGCCTCCGCGACCTTGGGGCCGATCTCCGGCACGCGCTGCAGCTCCTCTTCCGTGGCATCCATCAACGCCTGCATCGCTTCGTAGTCCTGTCCCCGCGAGGCAAACTCTTCGGCCAGCAGTTGTGCGGTGCGTTCGCCGACGTGGCGAATTCCCAGACCCAGAAGGACACGCCACAGCGGATTCTTCTTCGATCGCTCGATCTCATCCAGAAGTGTCTGTGCTGACTTCTTACCGACGCGCTCCAGCGTGAGCAACTGATCTATCGTCAGCGTGTACAGATCGGCGACGGAATGGATCAGCGCCTTGCGTGCGACTGGTTCCGCTGCTTCTTCCTCGCCTTCAGGAGGAGCAATCTCCGCCTGACCGAGTAGCTGGGCGACAAGCGCATCTCCAAGGCCTTCGATATTCATCACGCCGCGCGATGCGAAGTGCAGCAACTCTTCCCGCAGGCGTGCCGGGCAACTGGCATTGACGCAGCGCCAGTCCACCTCGCCTTCCTCGCGGACGACAGGCTCGCCGCAGACTGGGCAGTGCTTAGGAAACTCAATCTCCTCGGTTCCGCGGGGATGGCTCTCGTCCACCTTCACGATCTTCGGAATGACATCGCCGCCACGTTCGACCTGCACCCAGTCACCGATACGTACACCGAGTCTCTGGATCTCATCGGCATTGTGCAGGGTTGCATTGCTAACGGTGGTGCCGCCGATGAAGACAGGTGTCAGACGCGCGACCGGAGTCAGCTTGCCGGTACGTCCCACCTGGAAGCCCACACCCTTCAACTGTGTCACACCTGCACGGGCTGCAAACTTATACGCAATGGCCCATCGCGGAGCCTTGCCGGTAAATCCCAGCCGCGCCTGCTGCGCGGTGGAGTTAACCTTTACGACCACACCGTCGATCTCGTAGCCAAGATCGTCCCGCTGGGTCTCTGCCTTTTCAATGAACTTCAGAACCGTATCGATGGTCTTCGCGGAGGATCCATGCATGTTCACGCGGAATCCCGCGGTCTTCAGCGCATCGAGCGTCTCCTGCTGGCCCTGCAGAAGTGTCTCGCCGTCGCGGAACAGGAAGTAGGCGTAGAAGTCGAGCCGCCGCTGGGCGACGATGTTTGGTTCCAGTGTGCGGATGGTGCCGGCAGCGGCATTGCGTGGGTTCGCCTTCACTGGCAGACCCGCGGCAGCAGCCTCTTCGTTCATCTTCTGGAAGGCGGCCTGCGGCATCACCACTTCGCCGCGGACTTCGAACTCCTGCGGCATGCCGGCCTTCTTCAGCTTCGCGGCAGAGACAGCAAGCGGTACGCTGCGAATGGTGCGGACATTGGTCGTGACATCTTCACCCGTCGTGCCGTCGCCACGTGTGAGGCCCCGCTGCAGTACGGCGGCACCATTGGCGGAAGCTCCGTAATGCAGAGCCAGCGAGAGGCCATCGAGCTTGAGCTCGCAGACGAATTCGACTGTCTCGCCGGCAGGCAGTGCGGCATGCACACGGTCGGCCCATGCGCGCAGCTCAGCCTCGTTGTAAGCGTTATCGAGCGAGAGCATGGGGCGCGAGTGCGCCACCTTGGCAAAGCCCTCTTTAGGGCGGCCACCGACGCGCTGTGTCGGAGAGTCAGGCGTGATCAACTCCGGATGCTCGGCTTCCAGAGCCTTCAACTGGTTCATCAGAGTGTCGTACTCAGCATCTTCGATCTCGGGGGAGTCTTCGACGTAGTACAGGTACTCGTGATGACGCAGGGTCTCGCGCAGCGATTCGATCTTGGCTTCGATATGGGATTCAACACTCATGCCATTCGCATGATAGAACGGCCGCTTATCTAAATTCCTGTTCGCCGGAAGTACGTTTCATCCTACAATCGCTTCGCACAGAGAAAGGCGCCTATGACTGAAGCTACAGTTCCCACCCTAGAGCCAGGACTTTCGCAGATTCAGCGGGTGATCTACACCTTCACCGCTCCGTCAAAGACCTTTACCGATGTTCTCAAGCGCAGCCGCAACGTGCTGCTGCCTATTCTGCTGATCTTTATCGGTTCCTACATCTTTACTTTCAGTGCTGCGACCCGTGTCGGGTATGACGCCTTGGCTGAAAGCGCCATCAAAGCCAATCCGAAGATGGAAGAACGGGTGCAGGGCATGACTGCCGAACAGGTCGCGACGGTTCAAAAGCAGCAAATGATCGGCATGAAGATCACCGTCTATTCCTTCCCGGTCGTGATGATCATCTTTGGTGCGCTATTTACGCTCTTCTTTTGGGGGACTGTGAACTTCGGCTTCGGAGGCGAAGCCACCTACGGCAGCCTCTTCGCCGTAATGATGTATGGCTCTCTGATCGCTGTTACGAAGTTCCTGCTGGCCGCACTCATGTTGTGGGTGACGGAGCCGCCCGAGATCTTTACCTTTCAGGATCCTGTCGGTACCAACATTGGCTATTACCTTGATCGTCACAGCGGCCCTCTGTACGCCCTGCTGACCTCGATCGACATCTTCGAGATCTGGGAATACATCGTTCTCGGAATCGGCTGCGCCATCGTTGCAAAGCTGCCGATCCGCAAAGGGATCATCGCAGTCTTTATCTGGTGGGTGCTGATCGCACTGATGAAGGTCGGTTTCGCCGCTGCTTTCAGCTGAGGCGGTGTCTCTATGGCTGTCATCCTGAGCGTACGGGGTCCCCAGCAAGCAAAGCTGGCTGGGGTGAAGTAGCGAAGGATCTGCTTTTATCGTCCAGGCTGTGGCAGGAAAGTGGGTCCTTCGCTGACGCTCAGGATGACAAACGAAGGTGGTCACTACAAAAAGCAGAAAGCCGCGAGATCACTCTCGCGGCCTTTGCTTTTACTTTTATGAAAACTACTCAGACCACTTCTTGAAGACCAGCGAACCATTGGTTCCACCGAATCCGAAAGAGTTCGATAGGGCGTAGTCGATCTCTACGGGCTGCGGCTTTCCGGGAACGTAGTTCAGCTTGCACTCCGGGTCCACGTTTTCGAGATTCATGGTCGGGGGAGCGATGCTCTTCTGCATGGCCATGATGGTAATGCCTGCTTCCAGTCCGCCGGCGCCGCCCAGAAGGTGGCCCGTCATTGACTTGGTGGAGCTGACCAGCAGCTTGTGGCCCAGCGCATGCTCGCCGAAGAGGTTCTCGATGCCCTTGGATTCCAGGGCATCACCCAGCGGCGTGCTGGTGGCGTGTGCGTTCAGGTAGGCAACCTGCTCCGGCTTGATGGCTGCCCACTTCAGTGCATTCGCCATGGCGCGGTAGCAGCCTTCGCCTTCGGGAGCCATACCAGTCATGTGGTAGGCATCCGAGCTCATGCCGTAGCCGATGATCTCGGCCAGGATGATGGCTCCGCGCTTCTTCGCAAACTCCAGCTCTTCCAGAACCAGGATGCCCGCGCCTTCGCCCACCACAAAGCCGTCGCGGTCCTTGTCCCAGGGCCGGCAGGCGTGTGTCGGGTCATCGTTGCGGGTGGAGAGTGCCTTCATCGCGGCAAAACCGCCTACGCCCATGGGCGTAATGGCTGCCTCGGCGCCACCTGCGATCATCGCATCGGCATCGCCGCGCTCAATGATGCGGTAGGCGTCGCCGATGGAGTGCGCGCTGGTGGTGCAGGCCGTGGCTGTGGCCTCGTTCGGTCCCTTGGCTCCAAAGCGAATGGAGACATGGCCTGCCGCCAGGTTCACGATGGACGCCGGAATGAAGAAGGGCGAGATCTTGCGTGGACCGCCCTGCATCAGGTTGGTGTGCTCACGTTCGATGACATCGAAACCACCGATGCCCGAACCGATATGCACGCCGACCATCTCGGCATTTTCGGGAGTGACTTTCAATCCACTCTGTTGCATCGCCTCATCTGCGGCAGCGATGGCAAAGTGGATAAAGCGGCCCATCTTGCGGGCCTCTTTTTTATCAATGAACTTGTAAGGATCGAAATCCTTGACCTCGGCGGCAAAGCGGACGGGGTGGCCTTCCAGAGGAAATGCCGTAATCTCCGCCATACCGCTCTTGCCGGCCATCAGTCCGTCCCAAACCTCTACGGCCGTATTACCGACACCGCAGATCAGGCCCAGGCCTGTTACAACGACGCGACGCTTTTCCACGTGATTCCTTTGGTTATTTCTTCGAGTGCGACTCGATGTACTCGATCGCGTCCTTTACAGTCTTGATCTTTTCGGCGTCCTCATCCGGAATCTGGATGTCGAAGGCTTCCTCAAACTGCATGACCAGCTCGACGACGTCCAGGGAGTCGGCGCCCAGGTCTTCCTGGAAGCTCGCACCGGGGGTCACCTCGGCCTCGTCCACCTGAAGCTGCTCCACAATGATTGATTTCACCTTTTCTGAAACATCTGCCATGAGTTTGAGTCTCCTGTCTTCCCTCTATGAATCTCGGTACAGCAAAAACCTGATGCGTCTGCGACCGTACGCGGCCAATTTCCGCGAAATCTTAGGATACGAAACGCCCTGTTGAGTGTAAAACAACCGGGTGCAAAGGAAAACGAACCGGGTTAAAACGGTTCCTCTTCGGATGCGGCCAGCAGGGGGGCCATGTTCCCCAATTCCGGGAATGGAATCTCGTCTCCGTCGCCCAGGTTGCCTGCATCCATCTCGACCTCCCGCAGGGTCCGGTTGATGGCCCGGGTACGGACATTCAGGCTTTCGATGGTGTTTTGTACAGAGTTCACCTGCTTTTCCATCTTCTCCATCAGGCCGCCGAACTTGCTGAATTCATTGCGTGTCTTCGAGAGCACCTTCCACACGTCGTCGCCCTTTTCCTGGATAGCGAGCATGCGGAAGCCCATCTGGAAGCTGGTGAGAATGGCTGATAATGTGCTCGGACCGGCGATGGTAACGTTGCACCTGGACTGAATCTCCGCCTGCAGGCCGTCGCGGCGCATTACCTCGGCGTAGAGCCCCTCCGTCGGCAGGAACATGATGGCGTGGGGCGTGGTCACCGGCGGCTGGATGTACTTGTCGCAGATCCGTTTGCCTTCGGTCCGGATGGCAGCCTCAAAGGCGCGACCGGCGGTGTGAACCTCTTCCGGATTGCCGCGCTCGTAGGCCGCTTCCAGGCGCTCCCAGTCCTCACGCGGGAACTTGGCGTCGATCGGTAGCAGCGTCTCGCCCTGGGGGCTGGGGAAGCGGACGGCGTACTCGACGACTTCGAGGCTGTTTGCCTTGACGCGGGCATTTTGCAGGTACTGGCTTGGGGCCAGCATCTGCTCCAGTAGCATGCCGAGCTGGACTTCAGCGAAGCCGCCGCGTGACTTCACATTGGTAAAGATCCGGCTCAGGTCGTCCACGCCTTCGGAGAGCTTGGACATCTCACCCAGTCCGGCGTGCACCTTGGTTAACTGATCCGTTACCTGCCCGAAGCTTTCGGTCAGGCGGGTCTGCAGCGTGGCATGCAGCTTCTCATCGACGGTCTGCCGCATCTCTTCGAGTTTGGCGGCGTTGTCGCGGTTCAGCTTGTCCAGGTGCTGGGTGTTGCTTGTGCTCAGATCGTTCAGCTTGGAGTTCAAGCTCTCGCGCAGGGTGGTGGCCTGCTGGTGCTGCGCCTCGGCGAACTGGCCAAGCCGGTTCTGCAGGAAGTCCATCTGCAGGTTCATCGCCTTCTGCAGGTCCACGGCAGAGCTCTTGTTGTCGGCGCGGAAGCTGTCCAGACCGCCGGTGAGGACGGTGCTGAGCTTGGAGATGCTGTCGGTTACCTCGGTCCGCAGCTCACTGGCGGCTTTGGCATTGGCCTCCAGGGTGCGTAAGGTCGTTTCCTGGGCCTCTCGCCGGGCGTCACTGAACCCGTTGCGGAGAGCCGTCTCCAGGGCGTCAGTCTTCGTTTCCAGCCGCAGCATCTGCTCTGGATCAACCGCGGGGCCCTGTTTGCGCAGCAGCAGCGCGAGTACCAGTAACAACGTGAAGCCTTCCAGCGCCGCCAGAGCAATCAACATTTCGTTTTTCCTTCGCCCTCAGGCTACCATTATTTTGCGGTAAATCCCGGTGAGGAAAGCTGAATCCTGATGAGGAAATCAGGGGCAGAAACCCGGAAATTAACCCCGCTCGCGGTACATTAAGCAGGCGAAGCAACAATCACTTACAGCGCAACGGAGCCCCCGCCGATGGCGATGATCGAGTTCGTCCGCAATTATTCCGACCATTCAACCGACCGTGGTTATCAGTTCGAGTTCCGCTGCGACCACTGCAGCTCCGGCTATATGTCGAGCTACAAGCCGTCTGCTCTGGGGGCTGCCGGCTCGATCCTGGAGGCTGCCAGCAGCATCTTCGGAGGTTTTTTGGGGGGTGCCCGTGACTCCGCGTACGACATTCAGCGGGCCATCGGGGGCAAGGCGCACGACTCGGCGCTGCAGGAAGCGGTTGCCGAGGTAAAGCAGAAGTTCTCCCGCTGCCAGCGTTGCGGCAAGTGGGTTTGCAACGAGATCTGCTGGAATACCCGGGCACAGCAATGCACCGGCTGCACCCCAAAGTACGAGCAGGAGATCATCTCGCAGCGTACGCAGGCGCAGTTGCGCGCCTCGCAGCAGCAATTGGAAGACAAGGCCGCGACGACCGACTATGTCTCCGGCATCGACGTGCGTCCGGATGTACAGATCGAGTTCAATCACGGCAATGCGGAGATCGAAGGACACGACGTCCGGCAACTGCCTGCGTCTGCCAATCCGGCAACGGCTGCAGCAGCGGCGGTCTGCGCTGCCTGCAAGGCTCCGCTGACCGGCGGAAAGTTCTGCGGCGAATGCGGAGCTCCGGTTGCACGTGCTTGTCCTTCGTGCGGTACAAGTGCGTCAGCGACGGCTAAATTCTGTAACGACTGCGGGACGAAGCTCTGATGGCTGAGAAGGTACGTTGCGCCTGGGCCGGTTCTGACCCGTTGATGCAGGAGTATCACGATAAGGAGTGGGGGCGTCCCGAGCGCGACAGCCGCGCCATGTGGGAGTGCCTGATGCTGGAAGGCTTTCAGGCCGGACTCTCCTGGCAGACGATTCTCCGTCGCCGCGAAGGCTTCCGCCGCGCTTTCAAGGACTTCGATCCGGTGAAGGTGGCGAAGTTCACGG
>JAEKKE010000117.1 GCA_019510535.1 Acidobacteriota bacterium | reverse complement strand
TTGCCATCGGCGTCATACAGATAGGCGCCCTGGGCGCGTTCCAGGAAGGGAGCATCGCCACCCACGGAACGGAAGGCGCGCACCGGCGAGTTCACACCGCCGGGAAAAAGACCTTCGGCGCGACGCTGCAGCGAACGGGACATTTCCAGCACTCGAGTCATCTAATTCAGTATAGAAAGGCGGAAGGAGGCTCGGACGATGACCGCACAGGAACGGGAACGACTCTCGGGCAGGGACATCCTGCTCTACGACGGCGTCTGCGCCCTCTGTAACGGCCTCGTGCATTTTGCCGCGCAACGCGATCCCACAGGCCGTCTCCTGTTTCTTCCGCTCGGCTCCCGCCTGGGAGCAGAATTGCTCCAGCGGTACGGCATCACTGCCGCGACCCTGAACTCCGTCGTCGTGCTGGAACATGCCCTCACCCCACAAGAGCGGATCTCCCTGCGCACCAGGGCGGTCGCAATGGTCATGGTGCGACTAACCCGGCCCTGGAGAATTCTGGGACGGATCCTGATGGCGATTCCGTCGTGGCTGGGCGACCCTGTCTACCGGCTGGTCGCCCGGATTCGCTACCATCTCGCGGGGCGATACGAAATCTGCCCGCTTCCGGAACCGGGCCTCCGCGAACGCTTCATCGGGCTTGACAGTTGAGATGGAACTACCCCGGAAGCCTCCGCTTCCCCATCAATCCTGATAAACTCTAGACTTCCTGCTGTTTTATTTTCCCTTTGGAAGGCGCATCGTTGGCTCCAATTCCCGTGAAGTCCTCAGGCCCCATCTCCTACGCCGATGCCGGCGTGGATATCTCCGCAGCAGACCGCTCCAAAGACAAGATCAAGCTGTTAGCGCGCAGGACCTTCAACAAAAACGTCCTGTCAGAGATCGGTTCGTTTGGCGGCCTGTTTGGCCTGGACCTGAGTAAGTTTCCGGATCCGGTGCTCGTCTCCTCCGCCGACGGCGTAGGCACCAAGCTGAAGGTCGCCTTCGAGCTCGGCATTCATCACACAGTGGGCGGCGACCTCGTCAACCACTGCGTAAACGATATCGCTGTACAGGGCGCCACACCGCTGTTCTTCCTGGACTACCTGGCGATGGGCAAGCTGGAAGGCAACGTCGTCGAGAAGATCGTCACCGGTCTCTCCGACGCCTGCAAGGCCAATGGATGTGCCCTCATCGGCGGCGAGACCGCGCAGATGCCTGGCTTCTATCAGCCGGGCGATTATGATCTCGCCGGTTTTATCGTCGGCGCCGTCAGCAAAGACCGCATCATCACCGGTGAGAAGACTCAGGTAGGCGACGTACTCTTCGGCCTGCCCTCGACCGGCCTGCACACCAACGGCTACTCGCTGGCTCGCAAACTGCTGTTTGAAGTCGCGGGATACACCGCCGACCAGTACGTCGGCGCCATCAAGGAAAAGACCGGCGCTGCCCTGATGAAGACGCACCGCAGCTACCTCGGCATCATCAGGAAGCTGCACGCCGCCGACTGTGTCGCCGGCATGGCGCACATCACCGGCGGTGGCATTACCGAAAACCTTCCGCGCGTATTGCCCAAGGGAATGGGAGCGCATATCGACCTCACCTCATGGCAGGTTCCGCCGCTGTTCACGCATCTACAGGAGCTGGGCCAGGTCGAGCAGGATGAGATGTTCCGCACCTTCAACATGGGTATCGGTCTTATCTGCGTTGTTCCCGCTGACAAGGTAAAGAAGGCCAAGGCTATTCTGAACCGCGCCAATGAGCGCTTCCATGTGATCGGCCGCGTCGTTCGCGGCGATCGCAAGGTTAGCTACGCATAAGAGCCGTACGTCCTCGATGACCAGACTCGGTGTTCTTCTCTCCGGACGGGGATCGAACTTTCTCGCGATCGCGGAAGCCATTAACAATGGCTCCCTGCACGGCTGCGAAATCGTGCTGGTGCTCTCGAACAAAGCAGACGCGCCCGGAATCGATGCCGCCCGCCAACTGGGACTCGAAGCCCATGCGATTCCCTCAAAAGGCATTCCGCGTCAGGAGCACGATCGCCAAATGATCGCTGCGCTGCAGGAGGCCAAGGTCGACCTCCTCTGCCTGGCCGGCTACATGCGGATCATCTCGCCGGAGTTCATCGCGGCCTTTCCCAATCGCATTCTGAACATCCACCCCTCACTGCTGCCCGCCTTCCCTGGCCTGGACGCGCAGGGACAGGCACTGGAGTACGGAGCCAAAGTCGCAGGCTGCACCGTCCACTTCGTGGATGAGCAGGTCGACCACGGCACCATCATCGTGCAGCGCACCGTACCGGTGCTCGACAACGATACGCACGACACTCTGGCAGCACGCATCCTGGAACAGGAACACCAGGCCTATGCCGAAGGTCTGCAGCGAGTCCTCTCCGGTGAATACCGCATCGAAGGCCGCCGCTACATCCGCAAGTAAGCAGGCTCTTCCGGACCTGCCATCCCCATTCAAATTGTCATCCTGAGCGCCGGGGTCCCAGCGAACAAGTTCGCTGGGGTGATTTATCGAGCGAAGCTCGATCCGTCTGCACACGACGTTCCCAACCGCCCGGATCCTTACCGCTTCTCGTCCTTAAAATTTCCCCAATCAATCAGAGGCAAGATACTCGAGTAGTCATCCGTCCAGACCCGTGCCTTGATCTCCGGAAAGCTCGACCGTGCAACCACCACATCGGTCTCCTGCTGAAAATCTTTGCGGTTCGTCAGCAGTACCCAGGTCGAGCTGTAGTATCCCTTATTCTCGACGTTCGGACTGTTGATCAACACTGCATCCAGACCCGCGGTCTTCGCCAGCGCGGCGACCTCCGGTGCGAGATGCAAATACAGGTTCGAAACATGAAACGCGATAATGCCGCCCGGAGCCATATGCTTCCGGTAAAGATCAAGCGCCTGCTTGGTGATCAGGTGTATTGGAATCGCATCACCAGAAAACGCATCGATCACAAGGATGTCGAAGTTATTCGGAGCCTCATGCTGCAATGAGATCCGCGCATCTCCGGCAATGATGGGAATCTGAATCGGAGCATCGCGAAGATAGGTGAAGAGATTGCGCGCGATGGGCTCGACCGCCGGATTGATCTCGTAGAAACGATAGCGGTCACCCGACTGCGCATACACCGCCATAGATCCCGCACCCAAGCCGATGACGCCGACTGACTTGGGCCTGCCTTTGCAGCAGTAGCGCATCGCCAACCCAATCCCGGAGTCAGGCGAGTAATAGCTCACCGGGACGCGGGCGTGATCGGGAGTAAAGATCTGGGTACCGTGTTTCGTGGTTCCGTTGTACAACGTACGAAGCACGCTTAATGGCGGAAATGCTCCCTGCGTCACACGTAGCGGGCCATAGAAGTTGCGGACCTGTGCCATGCTGCCGGCCTGAAACGCCTGGTACTGCTTTCCGATGAAGAAGAGCAGCAGGACCGACGCCGTGATCCACAGCAGGCGTTGTGTCCATCCCTCTTGCCAAAGCGCGAAACATGCAACCGCCGCTGTCACGAAGAAGGCGATCGACAGGTCGTAGTTCGCCGAAAAGATCAGCGGGCTCACAATACCGATGAAGAAGGTTCCCGCGGCTCCGCCGGCCGAGAGCATCAAGTAAAACAGCGTCGACTGGTGCGGGTCTTCCGGGCGATGGAGGTAAAGCTCAGCATGGCAAAAATAACAGGCCAGAAATAGTTCGATCAGGTAGAAGCCAATGCTGAGCCCGATGGGAAACTTGGCTCCTTCCTGAGTAAGTTTGTAGGCCAGTGCCGCGAGAAAGACGACCAGAAAACGGATCACCAAGGCACGCTGATAGATCCGCCCAAACTCAAACGCGGCAATAAAGCTGAGCAGATACACGGAAAGCGGCAGAATCCAGAGCAACGGAATCGGTGCAATGTCCTGCGAGAGGTGCGCCGTCACCGCCGCGAGCTGCATGGAAGCAGCAAACGGCAACAGGAACCAGAACACAAGCTTCCCGGTAGCGGGCGGCGTTTCCGGGCGAGCAGCCTCCTCTATCGCCACACCACTGCCCTGCGCAGGAACCAGCATCGCGCAGAGCGCCGCATAAACCACGAATCCCACGGCCCACGCGATTCGCTGCGTGTGCAGCGACATATGCGGCTCAATCAGGACCGGGTACGCCAGCAAGGCCAGCAGGCTGCCGACATTCGAAAGCGCAAACAGCCGGTACCGCACGCCTTCCCCCTCGCTCTTTGCCAGCCATACCTGCAACAGCGGGCTAGTCGCCGAAAGCAACAGAAACGGCAGACCGATGCTGCTTCCGAGCGCCAGGAAGATGGTCGTAATGGGGTGCGTAAACGCCGTCGGAGACCCCGGAGCCGTCGAGACAAAGGCGAGCAACACCGCCGCCGCCAACAGGCCAAGATGCAGACCACGCTGCCTCCGCAGCCGTGTCAGCAGGTGCGCATAGCTGTAGCCGAACAGAAGGAGAAGCTGAAAGACGACCAGGCAGGTGATCCAGACGGCAGAGCTCCCGCCTAGGGCGGGAAGCAGTTGACGGGCGGCCAGGGGCTCCACCAGAAACAGCAGAAAGGCGCCTAGAAAGATGGTGAGGGCAAAGAGAGGACGCTTGGTCATGGGACGCGCAGATAGCGTGTCCAAGGCTATCATCCGAGGTCCGGACGGCCGGCCAAGTAAAATAGAGCTGTCATGAAGATAGTCCTCGCCGAAAAAGTCTCGCCTGCTACCCTTGCTGTTTTTCAAGAAGAGCCCAACTGGCAGATCGTAACGCCGGACCAGATCAAGAATGGCCTCGCCGCCGAGCTCGCCGACGCTGACGCTCTCATCGTCCGTAGCGCCGTCCAGGCAGACGCCAAGCTGCTGGAGTCCGCTCCGAAGCTGCGCATCATCGGCCGTGCCGGTGTAGGCGTCGACAATATCGATGCCGATGCCGCCACTCATCGCGGCATCGTGGTGATGAATACCCCCGGCGCCAACGCCATCGCCGTGGCTGAGCTGACCATCGGTCTGATGATCACCATGGCGCGCTTCATTCCCCGCGCCAACGCCACCATGCACGCCGGCAAGTGGGATAAGAAGAGCCTGCAGGGCCAGGAACTACGCGGCAAGACCCTTGGCATCATCGGCCTTGGCCGCATCGGCCAGGAAGTGGCGCGCCGCGCCCGCTCCTTCGGCATGGAGCTGATCGGCTACGATCCCTTCGTCGCTCCCGTCATCGCACGCGAGAACGGCGTCGGCCTCGCTCCTCTGGACGAAGTCTTCCGCAAGGCCGATTACCTGACGCTGCACGTAGGCCTCACACCGCAGACCGAAGGCCTGATCAATGCCACCTCTCTAGCGACCATGAAGAAGGGCGTTCGCATTGTGAATTGCGCCCGCGGCGAGCTGATCAACGATGCCGCTCTGGCTGAAGCCATTCAGGCCGGCAAGATCGGCGGCGCTGCCCTCGACGTCTTCTCGCAGGAGCCGTTGAAGGAATCCCCATATCACGGCCTGGAGAACGTCATCCTCTCGCCCCACATCGGCGGATCGACCGACGAAGCCCAGGAAGCCATCGGTATCCAGCTTGCGCAGCAGGTACGCGATTACCTGAAGCTTGGCGTGGTACAGAACGCCGTCAACTTCCCCTCGCTCACACACGAGGAGTACCAGCAGGTCGCTCCCTACGTGGAGATGGCCGAGCGCCTGGGAGCCTTCCTCTCGCACGCCACGCCCGGGAACCTTGAGAACATCCAGATCAACTACGCCGGCCGTCTGGCGCAGGGCAAGACTGAGCTGGTTCGCAATGCTTCCATCAGCGGCATTCTCGCCGATAGCGACAACGTAAACCGCATCAATGCGGCTGCGGTCGCGCAGGAACGGGGCATCCGCCTGCAGGAAGAGAAGAAAGAGTTCGCCTCGGGCGGAGCCGGCTCAGTGCTGAAGCTGACGCTGCACTCAGCCAGCGGCGTCTCCTCCGGCTCTGCAACGGTGCTGCATGGCAGCTCACCCCGCCTGCTGAGCTTTGACGGCATCGATATCGAGGCTCCGCTCACCGGCACGCTCGTCGTCATCCGTAATCACGACGTTCCCGGCGTGATCGGCCGCATCGGCACCATCCTCGGCGAACACCGTATCAACATTGCGAACTTCGCACTGGGCCGCAATGTCCGCTCGCAGAGCGTTCCGCAAGGCCAGGCCCTGGCCGTAGTGCAGATCGATGTACCCTCCGCTGCAGCCGCCAATGATGCGCTCGCTGCACTGCGGAAGGTGGAAGCCATCGTCAGCGTTCGTCTGGTAGAACTAGGTAAAATCTAACTATGCCGCTATACGAATACGAGTGCCAGCAATGCCATCGGTACGTGGAGAAGATTCAGAAATTCTCTGACCCGCCGTTGACCGAGTGCCAGCACTGCGGTGGCCGTCTGGAGAAAACTCTCTCGGCACCCGCGGTGCAGTTCAAGGGCGGCGGATGGTACGCGGATCTCTACTCCTCGTCTAAGAAAGGCGGCGGGGCAGCGAAGACTGAGTCCAGCAGCAGCACGAACAACGGCAGCAGCGACTCAACCTCTTCCACACCGACGCCTGCTGCTACTGCAACAGCAACCTCCGACAAGAAATAAAAAAAGCCCGCCTTACCGGCGGGCTTTCTCTTGTAAGACAGAACTCAGGAACGTTTCTTCGGAACCTTCTTACCTGCCTTGCGGGCCTTTGAAAGTCCGATCGCGATAGCTTGCTTCCGGCTCGTGACCTTCTTGCCGCTACGGCCACTCTTGAGCTTGCCGGCCTTCATCTCGCGCATCTCAGTCTCAACATTTTTACCTGCTGAAGGAGAGTACTTCCGCGTAGAAGACTTCTTTGCCGACTTCTTCGTACTCTTTCTGGCCGTGCTCTTCTTGCTCGTACTCTTCTTAGCGGCCTTTTTCGTACTCTTCTTCGCTGCTTTCTTCGTGGACTTCTTGCTTGCCTTTTTCGTTGCCATAAAAAACTATCCTCCCGCGCTATAAGAGTCAGGCAACCCGAAAGAGAGTTGTCTATCAATCCTGCATCTTCTGATACCTTCTGTATCCCCACAGCGACAGGATGAGCGACGCGATGAAGGCGAAGCCTTCAAGAATCCACTGCCATAGACCAAGCGAACTCGTAAGCTCGCCGCGCTGATGGGCTGCATAACTGCGCTGCACATCTTCCCGCAAACCCGGAACAGTGATGGTGCTGAAGTCTGCAGTAGGCAACGATCCAAAGACACGTTCCGGTGCAGGCGCCACGCCATCGCGATCTTTCGGAATGGCGGCCATCAACGCATTCACCTCCGCGTCCTTCGCATCGTTGAAGAACTCTGCCTGCGCTGTATTCGGAAAGAGAGTCGTCTTTCCCGTCAGCTTCAACTCGATCGCGGAGACCACATCCTGGCAGACACCCAGCGTGTAATACCCAGCAAAGGGGAGTTGCGGATTTGCCAGATGCAGCCGCGCATACGCTGCCGCGAAACCGCCCAGCAGGCGGATGACCTCGCGCGCCTGTGCACCCTCATACTCGTGCGCATGACGTCCCATCACCCATGGCTGGTTCAACAGATCGTTGGTGCGAAACTCCGCGCGGCCATCGATACCGAAGTAGAAGGTCACATCCGCATGCAGACGCGGTCCCTCGACCATCAACTCATACTCCGCATGCGCGACCGGCACCAGGAGATGCCGCCTTCGCTGCCACCAGTGATCGGCAGGCACCAGGAGCTGCGAGTCCAGGAAGAAGGGCATCATCACATCCTGGCCCTTGTAATGGAAATGCCCGAAGTTGGCGAAGTAACGAACGTCTGAGACAGTGACCCGGTGTCCGCTCGCTGCCAGCGCGTCGATCAACTCCTCCGGCGTATGCGCGGTATGTCCGCCGATCGTAGCTCCGAAGCTCTGTGCATCGTCCAGCCGATTCAGCGAGAGGCGATTCAACACCTCGGCCAGACGCTGGCTCTCAGCATGCAAGGGAGCGAGCTTTGGATCAGGCCCATCGCCCCGCGTGACCTCCGCACCAAGGTCGGTGATCTCGGCCTTCAACTGACCACGGTCGGAAGGCTTGTCGAGGTTTTCTGTCTCCGCCGCCTCAAGGGTGTACGGTCCCAGCGTGACCCACTGCGCAAGAGCTCGCGTGGCAGGCTTCAGCTTCTCCCCGAAGATCCGCGTTCCCAGATCGACAGTGCCGTTGACACGGCCAATCGTCCATCCGGGAAAGCGATCGAGACCGCTCCAGTCTTTGCCAAGGATCAGGTTACGCAACAGATCGAAGAGCTTCGGCGTCAGCACCGCGCCGGCCTTCTGCCCGCCGTTGATCGCCGCCAGCAGCTTCTCCGTGAAGCCCGGCTGCGCGGAGAGCTCCCGCATCATCTGCGAGAGCGGCACCGTATTCGGCAACGTAGGAGCAGCCATGGTCTGAGCCGCCATCAGCGTACACGAGACAATCGCAAAAGCTGCACTGCGCGCGAAAGACACTCTGCCCGCGAGAGCCATACCTCGAAAGATACGCCGCATACCTGCTTTGGATGCACGTCTACTGGTTGAGCTTCTTAATCACCAGCTCATTCAGCAACGCGGGATTCGCCTGTCCCTTCGACAGACGCATCACCTGACCGACGAAGAAGGCCGA
>JAEKKE010000531.1 GCA_019510535.1 Acidobacteriota bacterium | reverse complement strand
ATCACGCCGAGTCCAACCGAATCCATGTAGGGAACCTGCGCCAGATCGAAGATGTGGATCGGCGCTTCCACATTATTCGACATTGATTCCAGAATGTTGTGCAAAGCATCAGGAGAGAGGGAGCCGTACATGTATCGCGCGGTAAATGGTCCTGAGAGCTGGAAGATCACCACACCAGACGCCGCATCTTCGTAGCGTTGAATCCTGAACTGTAGACCCTTTGAAACCTGACATTCGAGCATCGCGTTCTTCCTTTCATGACTGCTGTTTGTACTGAGAGGCTATGCGGCGACATCTGCGGGAGTTCTGCACGGGAGGCCGGCTGCCTTCCAGGCGTCGAAGCCTCCCATCAGGTTGGCGATGTTGCGAACGCCGGCGTGACGCAGAATGCTGGTTGCAATCGAGCTTCGATAGCCGCTCTTGCAGTGCACGACGATAAGCTTGTCCGGATTCAGCTCCGCGGTCCGTGCCTTCAGCTTGCCCAGCGGAATACTGAGACTGTTCTCGATCGCACCGGCCTCCACCTCGGAGATCTCGCGTACGTCGAGCACGGCAATCTGATCCGGCTCGTGCTGTAGCAGATCGGCAAGATCAGTCACTGTGATCTGCGGAATCGAATCGAACTCAAAGCCGCTCTTCGCCCATCCGGCGAGGCCATCCTCCAGGTATCCGGCGATGGATTCCATGCCGACACGGGCGAGCCGCATCTGTGACTCACGCAAGCTGTCGGGATCTTCGCCAACGAGGATCAGCGGCGTGTCCAGGCCGAGGATGCGCGCCGCCCATGAGGCGTATTGGCCGGTGAGCGCAATGTGAATCGAACCGGGTATATGCGCCGCGGCGAACTGGGCCGACGGACGGGTATCCAGGACGACTGCGCCCTCACGCTGCAGGTGAAGAACCTCCGCGGCGGGTAACGGCGCGAGCGACGGAAGCTGCGACAGCGGGCTTGCGCCTTTGCGATTGAGGTCTACTTCCCGGGCGAAATACTCGGGCGCGGCGGCAAGGTTGTCCGTAAGCAAATGAATAAACTCTTCGCTGCTGCGTGCCTGCAAAGCGTAGTTCGATTGCCGCTGCTTTCCAATCGTCGAAAAGCTTTCCGAACTCATATTGCGGCCGCACAAGGAACCTGCTCCGTGGGCTGGATAGATCTCTGTATCGTCAGGAAGCGTCAGCAGCTTTTGGTGCAGGCTGTCGTACAGGGCAGCCGCAAGCTGCTGGGGTGTGTGGGTGGGGGAAAGATCGGGGCGGCCCACGTCACCGACGAAGAGCGTGTCTCCGGTGAAGACGACGGCGGGCCGTTCCGGCCGGCTGCGATCCCGCATCAGAATGCAGATGCTCTCGAGGGTGTGTCCCGGGGTTTGCAGAAACTGGAGACAGCATTGCCCGAACTCGAGCCTGTCTCCGTCTTTTACCGCAACGTGAGGGAACTCGGCTCCGGAACCGGCGCCAAGGTAGATCTGCGCTCCGGTGTGCTCGGCAAGTTCGCGATGTCCTGAAACAAAGTCAGCGTGAACGTGCGTCTCGATGATGGACTCAATCTTCCATCCGTTAAGAGCCGCCGCCTGGAGGTAGATGTCGATATCTCGCTGGGGGTCGATCACCGCGGCGACACCTCCGGATGCAACCATGTAGGAGGCGTGGGCGAGGCAACCAAGATAGAAGCGTTCGATCTGCACTGTTTCCATGACTCTGTCTCCCGAAAGGTGATGCGTATAAGGGCTGTGCTGCAAGAGAAGCGTGGTTGCAGCTTCAAGTCGGGCGCGGTACCATCGACTCCCAAAGTTGTAGGGGCTTCCCAGCCAGCTTGAATCCTGAGTTCCGGAAGTCCATGGAAACTCGATGAATCACTTGTACCGCTGTGGCAACGATGTATCCATGTATTCGAGATGAGCAAGATCTGAGATTTCGATGAGTGACGCCGCAAATATCTTTCGCTTCGATTCATTCGAGCTGGACAAGGACGCCGGGGAACTGCGCCGGAACGGGGACCGCATCAAGCTGCCGCCCCAGCCGTTTCGCGTTCTGGAGCTGCTGGCCAGCCGTAGCGGTGAGGTGCTGACGCGCGCTGAGATCCGGGAGCGCGTCTGGCGCGACGATACCTTTGTCGACTTCGAGCAGGGCCTGAACTTCTGTATCCGGCAGATATACGGCCGGCACGCCCCGTTTCATTGAAACGCTTCCGCGCCGCGGCTACCGCTTTCTTGTACCGGTAGAGACCGCGGCTTCTTCGGCGCCAAAGAAGCTAACCCGGCTGATCGTTTTGCCGTTTCGTATCCTCAGGCCCGATCCGGCGACCGACTTCCTCGCTTTCAGCCTGCCCGACGCGCTGGCGACATCCCTTTCCGCCCTCAAGTCGTTGATTGTGCGATCGAGTCTGGCGGCATCCCGGTTTTCGGCGGCAGATCCTGATTTCAGAAAGATCGCAGCAGAAGCGGATGTCGACCTCATCGTGACCGGCACCCTGCTTTCCGCGGGCGATGAAATCCGCATTGTCGCGCAGCTGACCGATGCGGCAAGTGGGACATTGACGTTCTCGCAGTCGATGCAGACTTCGATCGGCAATGTCTTCCGTCTGCAGGACGAGATCACGGAGTGTCTGGTGAACGCGCTGGAGCTGCGGCTTTCAGCTTCGGAACAGCGCATGCTGCGGCAGGACGTTCCATCCGATCCCAAGGCATACGAGTACTATCTTCGCGCTAATCTGTTCAGCAATGACTCCAGGCAGTGGGACGCCGCGCGCGATCTCTATCTCCGCTGTGTCGATGTCGATCCTTGTTACGCTCCTGCGTGGGCGCGGCTGGGGCGCATCTATCACGTCATTGCGAAATACCTTCCTTCGGGGACGAAAGACGGCCTGCAG
>JAEKKE010000530.1 GCA_019510535.1 Acidobacteriota bacterium | reverse complement strand
TCTATCGTGCGATCCGCGCGCGTAATCCGGAAGGAGCACGCGATGCAATGCGTGAGCACCTCCATCGCGCCCGCGCCTCACAGGATATGGAAGTGCCTACCAGTGCCACCGAACGCGCGGCCGGCAAGATACAGAGCTAGAGCATTTTCCCTGTGGGTGTAGTGTAGGGCTTCCGCATCCTAGGGGCGTTTTCCGCAATGAAACCGGCGCTGTACGCCCCCCTGCCGGGATGCCCATCAACGGGGAAAAGCTCTATTCCGGTTCAGCCAAAAGCAGGGAAAGTTCCTGCCGGAGAGGCGTGAGGTATCGCTGAATAATCGTCCACAGCGTATCGCTCTCGATCATGGCGTAGGCATGAACAATGCGGTTTCTCAGCCCGATAATTTCACGAGTGTGGCTGATGCAACCTTCTAATCCTGGGTCGAGGTCAAGTACCCGGTTCAGGGCTTCACCAATGATCATGAAGCGATGCTCGACAGCATCCTGAACAATCTGTGCCGATTCGTATTCCTCACGGGTAAGGGTCGCCGTATACGCTTGAATGGCTGACGCCGATTCGTCCATGTCCATCAGAAGGGCACGGACGTCACGCTGCATACAACAGCACCTTCGTCCGATCGATCTCTTCTTGAACAATCCGATTCTTCACCGCGCCGGACTCCACAATATCGACATTGCGACCGAAAAGTTCCTCGACCTCGCGCGTAAATCCGAAATAATCTTCCGCGCGTGTCTCAAGCGTGGATCCAAGTTCCAGCAACAAGTCAATGTCACTGTGCTTCGGGTCAAAATCCGAACGCACAGCCGAGCCAAAGACCGCCAAACGGCGCACATGGTACTTGCGGCAAATCTCCACAATCCTCTCGCGCTTCGACTCGATCTCAGGTCTCATCCCTCAAAGTGTACCGCCCATGCTACAAGGGGGACATATCACCATTCTCGACTCCGTCCTTTTCCACGCCATTTATCCTTAAGCCTGACCATGTCTGACCAGCACAAGCCCGGCACCTTCTACCTGACCACGCCGATCTACTACGTCAATGCGCGTCCGCACATCGGCCATGCCTACACCACGCTCGCGGCCGATACGATCGCGCGTCGCCAACGCCTGCTGCGCGGCAATGACAACGTCTACTTCCTCACCGGCACCGACGAGCACGGCCAGAAGGTTCAGCGCTCCGCCGCGGCCGCCGGTATTACGCCGCAACAATTCACTGACGAGGTCTCGGCGACCTTCCGCGCGCTATGGGACCGGATGGGCATTACCTACAACGACTACATCCGCACCACAGAGAAACGCCATGCCAAGGGCGTTCAAGCGCTCTTCAACCGCCTCTACGAGGGCGGACACATCTACCTGGACAGCTATACCGGCAGTTACTGCGTCTCCGATGAAGCGTTTGTCGATCTGCCCCCGGGGACTCCCTGCCCAGACTGCGGACGCCCGCTGGAGACCGTTACGGAAGAGAATTTCTACTTCCGCCTCTCGGGCTTTCAACTTCAGTTGATCGACCTCATCGAGTCGGGCCGCTTCGCCGTCGAGCCGGAAGCCCGCCGGAACGAAGTCCTGAGCTTCCTGCGCGGCAATGTCGCCGCTGCACCGCCTGAAGCGCTCGAACTCTCCGCCGCCGGCACGGCCTATATCCCCGGAGCGCTCAAGGACCTTTCCATCTCCCGCTCCAGCTTCGACTGGGGTATTCCCGTTCCTGAGCCCGCCGCATCCGAGAGCAAGCAGAAGCACGTCATCTACGTCTGGCTGGATGCCCTGGCAAACTATATGACGGCACTCGGCTTCGGACAGGACGACTGCGAGACCTACGACAAGTTCTGGCCTGCCGATCTCCACCTCGTCGGCAAAGAGATCATCCGCTTCCACTGCATCTACTGGCCGGCCTTTCTTCTGGCCGCCGGTCTTCCGCTGCCGAAGATGGTGCAGGCGCATGGATGGCTGCTCTTCGAAGAGAGCAAGATGAGCAAGTCGCGCGGCAACATCGTGCGCGCCGAGACCATTCTGGACGCCTTCGGCAGTCTGAAGCCCGAGGCTACGACGGAAGAACAGGATCTCTTCGGTACCGACGTGCTGCGCTACTTCCTGATGCGCGAGATTTCCTTCGGCCAGGATGGCAGCTTCACCTGGCCAACGGCTACGGCAATCTGGTCAGCCGCACTCTGGCGATGATTGAGAAGTACTTCGGGGGCATTGTCCCGAATGTAGCGAACACCGAGACGACGGGCGCTCATCCGCGCGAAGCCCTCCTGGGCGGCGTACCAACCGACTACGACTTCGGCGCGCACCTGCAGCGGATCTGGAACCTGATCGCTGTCACCGACGGCTACATCACAGCCAATGCGCCGTGGAAGCTTGCGGCCGACGAGACGAAGAAGGAACAGCTTGCGGAGGTGCTGTACAGCGCGGCCGAGGCGATCCGCCATCTGACCGCAGCGCTGTACCCGTACCTCCCTTACACGACCTGCAAGGTCTGGGCTCAGCTCGGGCTCGGCCACATGACTGAGGCCGCCGACAGCGGCGAACTCAAAACCCTCGAATGGGGAGGCCTGCAGCCGGGCACGAAGCTCGGCTCGCTTGGTCCTATCTTCCCCCGCGCACCTAAGGAACTGATTCAGAAGATGACCGACACCGAACAGAAACCCGTCGCAACCGAAGCCGCCGCAGTGGTAGCCGAAGCCACTGCACCCGCAGAAGCCGCAGCACCTGCCGAGAATGCCAACGGCATTCCCTCTATCGCCGAGACCATCACCATCGACGACTTCGCCAAGGTCGATCTGCGTGTTGCCAAGGTGCTCGCGGCCGAACGCATTCCTAAGGCGGACAAGCTGCTGAAGCTGCAGGTTGACCTCGGCTTCGAGCAGCGGCAGATCCTCTCCGGCATTGCCGAGTTCTATGAGCCCGAGCAGCTCATCGGACGTACGGTCGTCATCGTCGCCAACCTCGCGCCCCGCAAGATGCGTGGCCTGGAGTCGAACGGCATGATCGTAGCCGCCAGCATCGGCGACCACGGACATCCCTACCTGGCTACCTTCCTGGAGAGTCTGCCCCTGGGAGCACGCCTGAAGTAATGCATCTCGTCGATTCGCACTGTCATCTGGACAATCCTCGCTTTGCGGAGGATCTGGACGCCGTGCTGGCGCGCTCCTATGCCGCCGGCGTCCGCACCATCCTGACCATCGGCATCGGCGAAGGTCCTGCGTACATGGCCAATGGCCTGGCGCTGGCACGCCCCGCGACCGCGTCCACGCCCGCCGTGTATGCCAGCGCCGGCATCTATCCCGGCAATGCGCATGAGGCCACCGAATCCGACTACGCACGGCTGGAACAGCTTGTTCAGGACCCTAACTGCATCGCCGTCGGCGAGATCGGTCTGGACTACTATCACAGATTGCCGTCTCAGCGCGCAAGCCTATCCTGATCCATTGCCGCCCGAACGACGGCACACCCAACTTCCCCGGCCTGGATGTGTGGAACGACCTCTTCGCCCTGATCGAAGAGCACTGGACACCGCACGACATCACCGGTGTCATGCACTGCTTCAGTGGAACGCAGGCCCACGCCGACCGGAGCCTCGAAAACAACTTCGTCCTCTCCTTCGCCGGACACACAACCTTTCCGAAGTCCAAAGACCTGATGGCGGTGGCGATCTCGACGCCGCTGGACCGCATTCTGGTGGAGACCGACGCCCCCTATCTGGCTCCAATTCCCCACCGTGGCCAGCGCAACGAGCCTGCCTACACCGCGTATACTGCCGCAGCGATCGCCGCCGCTCGCGGTCTGACACCGGCGCAGTTCGCAGAGGCAACAACAGCCAACTTCCGGCGTATCTTTGGCGTAAGCTAGGGTGTGTCATTAAACTCCTGTCGCCAGCGTTGCGAGCGCAAATTGGTCCAGACGAGGCGGAGGCCGAAGGCTGTGGCGGGTCCACAGTCGAGGACGAAGTATGGGCGAATTTGCGCCGCAACCCGAAG
>JAEKKE010000116.1 GCA_019510535.1 Acidobacteriota bacterium | reverse complement strand
TTCTCGAACGGCAGCTCCGGCTTGAGAAAGGGCGCCGTAGTTCTCTCCAATAGCTTGGAGGGTTCTGTCGCAGAGAACAACGCCTGTCCAACCGAGTACGCGCCGGGATCAAGACCAGGCGCTCCATCACTGGAGCTATTCTTTCCGTTATAGAGAACCACGATCCCGCGTTCCGTCAGCACTGGCGGAGGACCGACCTCAGGAAATGCGCTGTCGAAGAGTTTGGCCCGCTGCTTAAGCACCGTCACCGGAGTGCCATCGGCATTCTCCACCGGCGTCCAGTGAACCAGATCAGGAGAGGTCGCCAGATGAACATCCACCTCACCCCAATACATCCAGTATTTGCCTTCGATCTTTGCCGCGATCAGACGGCCATTGCTAAGCCGCGTAACGATCCCGCCAGACTTATAGCTGTGATAAGTGCCTGAATCTTTGCCCGGGAACATGGGACCATGCTTTGTCCAGTGGACAAGATCCTTTGAGGTTGCAATGCCGATACCGGTGCTTTTGCGATTCCACTGGGTATAGGTCAGCACATAGGTACCGTCTTCACCTTCGACCAACCGCGGGTCCTCTGTGCCTCCAGGCCACTCGCGATCTTTCTGCGCATCGTCTGCCGGATAGAAAACCGGTTCAGGCTCGCGGGTGAAGTGAACGCCGTCGTCACTGGAGGCCAGCCCCAGGCGCGAGGTATGCATGCCAATCTTCATCTCGCCGGAGTCATCCTCCGCGCGATACAGCACGTAGACCTTGCCGTTGCGCACCACCGCGGACGGATTGAAGGTACTGGTCGACTCCCAGTGAACGGTCTGCCGGCTGAGAGGATCGGTGAAAGAAGATGCTGGTCTGGGAGAGAGGATCGGAGCGGAGACTGGCCGGGTGAATGGCCCAATGGTCCAGTTCTGAGCGGAACTCTTTTGAGCAAAACTCATGGCTGGCAGCAGGGCTACCAGCCATGAGAGGTGACGTATCGTCGATGTCGTATACCGCAAAGCCATAGGGATCAACCCTACAAAGCTGCGCTACAAAGCTGCGAGCGAAATTACCAGTCCAGCTTCTCCGGCAGGAACTCCGCAAACAGGTCGTCGTAGTAGGGCTTCAGTTCCTTCATGTTCGGCTTGGTGTGACCTTTCGAATAGAGGTCATAGGGATTGAACTTCCGCACCCACTCCAGCATGGCCTCATCCTTCTTGTTCATCAGGTGCGTATAGGCGCCATGGCGGTGCCACGCATAGAACGAGTGGAAGCGCAGCATGTACAGCGCCTCGTCGGGAAGATACGGCTTCATCACTTCGGCGATGTAGCCGTCGTGACCGAAGGACATGTGCACATTCTCGAGGCCGCAGTTTGGCTCATAGATACCGAACTTGGTCTGATACTTGGCCACGAGACGGTCCGGGTTGGCGGCAAAGTACTCGGGGAAGACGATCTGATCGGACCAGGCGCAGCCTACGGGGAAGGTGTCGCCCACAACACCCCACTGCGGCTCGCCATAAAGGCAAAGGCACTTGCCCAGGTCATGGATAAAGCCCACCAAAACCATCCAGCGAGGCTGGCCATCACGGCGCATGGCTTCGGAGGTCTGCAGCAAGTGCTCTATCTGGGTGAGGTCGGTATCCGGATCACTATCATCGACCAGGGTATTCAGGAACTCGGCCGCTTCCCATACGGTCTTCTTACCGCGCGTCAGGCCGAAGTACTCCTTCTCCTTGCCGAGGACGTAGTCAACGGTCTGGAACTCGTGGTTCAGGCGATAGAACTCGGCCACGCCAGGCTGGGCCTCGGCATCATACTGGCGGAATTCAGTCTCAGACTTTCCTTCCTTATAACGGCCTTCCAGGAAGTCTTCCCACTGATCGAGATCGTGGAGGGGAGTAGCATTGGCGGGTGTGGCGGACATGGGGCGGCTCCTTGGGATACGAATCGTGCGCGATGACCGGACCTTCGCCAGAGGGTCATCTACGTAATCGATTACGTAAAACTATAGACACGCTCTGTCAGCGTTGACAATAGAGATTCAAGGAAAATTTACAATCCGTTCCGGTATCGGTTACGCCGGTTTCCAACTGCTCGCGCGGATACGGAGATGCGGCTGGATCAGGGTGCTTCGCGCAGGAGCTTCCGGCTCTTCCAGCAGGCGGATCACCTCTTCTCCTGCAGTCCGGCCGATCTGATCCGTCGACTGGTCGACAGAGGTGAGCGGCACCCGTAAGTACTGGGCATAGCGGAAGTTACCGCAACCGACGATGGCGACGTCCTCCGGCACCCGGAGACCTGCCTCCAGAACCGCCTCAATGGCGCCGATGGCGGTGAGGTCGTTGTAGCAGAAGACGGCGTCTGGCCGGGGATCGAGCTTCAGCAACTCCTGCATGGCCTTCTGTCCGGCGGAGATACCCGTCTCCTCGAAGCGCTCGTGCATCAGAACGTACTCTGGTGGCACGGTGGTGCGGTGCCGCTGAAGGGTTTCTGAGTAACCGCGCATACGCTCATGGCCGGTACTCAAGTGTGAAGCGCCGATGTGCGCAATGCGCTTCCGTCCGGTCTCCAGAAGATGTTCGGTAGCAATCTCGCCAATCTTGAAATCGTCTGACCCGACATAATGAGCATCCAGGAGCGGGAAATTGCGGTCTACCAGGAGGATGGGTGTCTGCTTCTCGCCGACTTTGAAGATGTTCTGTAGTTTGCGCTGGCAGGATGAGATCAGCAGCATGTCGACACCGCGGGTGAGCAGGGCACGAATCTCCCGCTGTTCGATCTCTGGATCGTCCTCAGAGGACGCTAACAGCAGCGCCCGGTCATGTTCGCGCAGCACCGCACCCAGGCTCTTGGCGACCTCGCCGAAGTAGGGATGCAGCAGGTCCGGCACCACCAGGCCGACGTTAGCCGTGCGTCCGCTAATGAGGGCCCGGGCGATGAGGTTGGGCTTGTACTGCAGCTCCTCCATCCGCTTCAACACGCGCTGGCGGGTCTTCTCGCCGACGTCTTTACGGTTGCGGAGCACCTTGGAAACCGTAACGGTCGAAACACCAAGGTCGCGAGCAATGTCCTTCAGGCGGACAGCCATCCAATCTCCTTTTGATTCAGTGTAAGTGTAGAAGAAAGATCCACTCTGCGGATATCAGTTGCGTGTCGACGCCGGACGAGTCCGTTTGCGGATGAGCTGTACGAAGGTTTTCACCGCCGGGTTAGTGTTGGATTTCTTCCAGACGAGGTACAGGTCGGCATGAACCGGGGGCATTTTGACGCGGCGAAGCGCCACGCTGTCAAAATGCAGCGCCTCAGCTGTCTCCGGTACCAGCGCAACCCCCAGCCCGGCACTGACCAGCGCCAACATGGAATGGATCTGGCTGACGTGCTGCACGTAGGTCGGCTGCAGATTATGGCGGCGGAAGATGCTGTCGATCAGAGCATAGAAGTAGAACCCGTCTTTGGGAGAGAAGGTAATGATGGGTTCTGAGCGCAGATCGTCGAGGGTAACCGTAGTTTTACGAGCAAGTGAATGCTCCGACGGCACAGCGAGGAGCAACTGTTCACGGGCGATACATAGCCCATCCAAATCAGGATGGTTTGGCTGCTGGCGCCCTAATCCCAGATCGATTTGGTTGGCCTGCAGGGCTTCGACCTGCTGTACCGTCACCATCTCCTCCAGCACGATCTCCAGCTCTTTCAACTCGCGGCTGGAATAGGCCAGCAGGCGAGGAAGATGGCGATAGCTGGAGCCGGCGGTGAACCCCATACGCAGACGTCCGGCCTGTCCCTGCGAATGACGCCGGGCAACAGAGACCGCATTTTCAGCGAGCGACAGAATCTGCCGCGCCTCCGCGCGAAAGGCCTGCCCCGCCGGGGTGAGTTGCACACTGCGGTTGTTGCGTTTGAAGAGCGGAAACTGCAGCGTGTGTTCCAGCATCTGGATCTGCCGGCTGAGCGGCGACTGCGTCATATGCAGCCGTTTCGCCGCGCGTCCAAAGTGGAGCTCGTCGGCCAGGACCAGAAAATAATGCAGTTGTTTGAGCTCGAACATTAAGTCCTTTTCTGCATGATTTGATGCTCACTATGATTCCACAAAGCATCGTTCGGCGGACTATAGTTTTACCTGCCGAGCGGCGACGCGATCGCCGCGGGCTGGAGAAGAAGAGACAGAATGCCCCAGATGCTTCCCGCAGACCTGGCAAAGACGATCGGCAGCGGCCTGCTGTCGTTTCCGGTAACGCACTTCACCGCTGAAAACACCTTTGATGAGAGCGCCTATCGCACTCATATCGGCTGGCTGCTCGAGCACAATCCTGCTGGCCTGTTCGCCGCCGGTGGCACGGGCGAGTTCTTCTCGCTTACCCTTTCAGAGTTCTCCCATGTCGTACGCGCCGCGGTCGAAGAGACTGCCGGGCGTGTTCCCGTACTCGCTGGTTGTGGATACGGCACGGCCATGGCCATCGAGTTCGCGAAAGCCGCCGAGGCGGCCGGAGCCGACGGCCTCCTGCTATTGCCTCCGTATCTGGTCGGTGCGGAACAGGCTGGTCTGATCGCGCATGCTGAAGCCGTATGCGGCGCCACGAAGCTTGGCGTGATCCTCTACAACCGCGACAACTTCGTCATCAACGAAGACAGCCTCGAAGCTCTCTGTGCTCGTTGCCCGAACCTGATCGGTTTCAAGGATGGCTACGGCGATATTGAGTTGATGACTCGCATCTTTACCCGCATGGGAGACCGGTTGACCTACGTAGGCGGCCTGCCGACGGCAGAGACCTTTGCGCTGCCTTACCTGGAGATGGGCGTCACCACGTACTCCTCGGCGATCTTCAACTTCCTGCCTAACTTCGCGAATGAGTTCTATGCCGCGGTACGCCGCCGCGACCACGAAACCATCTACAAGGGCCTGAAAGAATTTGTGCTGCCCTATAGCACCATTCGTAACCGCCGCAAGGGCTATGCGGTTTCGATTGTAAAGGCCGGTCTGAAGGTTGTGGGCCGCCCCGCGGGTTCTGTGCGCACTCCCTTGCTGGATCTCACGCCGCAGGAGCTGGAAGAGCTGAAGGCGCTCATCGGCAACCGATCGTAGAAAGTAAAAAGGTTGATGCAGGATGGCAGCGAAAGAACAGTCGCATATCCGCTTTCTCATCGTGTTGATGCTCTTCACCGCGAGCTGCTGCAGCTACGGTGATCGCGTTGTGCTCTCCATCGTGGGAGTCGACATCTCGCATCAGCTTGGTCTCAATCCGCTGAAGCTCGGATATCTCTTCTCCGGCTTCAGTTGGGCCTATGTCGTTGCTCAGTTGCCGGCAGGCGGTCTGCTGGATCGTTATGGATCCAAGCGCATCTACGGCCTGAGCATCGTCGCGTGGTCGATCCTGGCGCTGATCGCAGGCTTCATCGGCTTTCTTCCGGCCGCGATGGGATTCGGACTGCTGTTCGCGATACGTCTGCTCTCTGGCCTGGCGCAGTCGCCTGTCTTTCCGGGGAACGGACGCATCGTCGCGGCATGGTTTCCAACCGCGGAACGCGGCCGTGCTTCCGCCATCTTCAATTCATCGCAGTATTTTGCCCTGGTGATCTTTGGGCCGGTGATGGGGTGGCTGGTGCAGCACTACGGCTGGAAAGCCTGCTTCTGGCTCGGAGGTGTTGTCAGCCTGCTGCTGAGTGTCGTCTGGTTCCGTGTCATTCATAGCGTGAAGTCGCATCCTCATATCTCCGATGCAGAGATCAGCTACATCGAGGAGGGGGGCGGTCTCGCAAACATGGACCAGAACCTCAGGAAGGGTGCGAATCCGAACCAGTTAACTTGGTCGGCTGTGCGCATGCTTTTGAGCAACCGGATGCTGGTCGGCATCTATATCGGTCAGTACTGCATTACGACGCTGACCTGGTTCTTCCTGACCTGGTTCCCGGTGTATCTCAACCAGGCTCGGCACATCGCGATTGCGAAGGCCGGCTTGCTGGCTGCGGTGCCGGCGCTGTGCGGATCTATCGGCGGTGTCTGCGGTGGTATTGTCTCCGACCATCTGCTGAAGGGCGGTAAATCGCTAACGGTGGCGCGCAAGGTACCGATCGTCGCTGGCATGGCTCTTTCGATGACCATGATCGGTTGCAACTATGTTTCTGGCCAGGTGGCAGTCATCCTGCTCATGTCGCTGGCTTTCTTCGGTAAGGGCTTCGGTGCTCTCGGTTGGACGGTGATCTCAGATGTTTCACCGCGGAACATGATCGGTATCAACGGCGGTCTCTTCAATCTGATTGGGAACATCGCCGGCATTACGACGCCGATCATTATCGGCTGGATCGTGCAGCGGACAGGATCATTCAATCTGGCTCTCGTCTTTGTCGGTGTTACGGCACTGGCCGCTATCGTTGCCTACCTTCCGTTGGTGGGCAGAATTCATCGTGTGGAGTTTGGTAGTAAGGAGCAGGCAAAGGAGCAGGCAGCATAATGTCGAGTCCGAAGATTGCAACCATGCGCGCTATCCCGGTCGCAGGAGAGGACAGCATGCTGTTGAACCTGAGCGGGGCGCACGCGCCGTACTTTACCCGGAACCTGTTGATCCTTACAGACACCGACGGCAAGACCGGTGTGGGTGAGGTTCCGGGCGGGGAGAAGATCAGGTCTGTTCTGGAGCAGGCCGCGCCGCTGGTGATCGGACGCTCCGTCGCCCACTACCAGAGCGTACTGCAGCGGGTGCAGTCGGCCTTTGCTGAGCTGGATAAAGAAGGCCGCGGTCTGCAGACCTTCGACCTCCGCACCACCGTGCACGCGGTGACCGCGATTGAAGCAGCCATGCTCGACCTGCTGGGTCAGTTTGTCGGCCTGCCCGTAGCGGCGCTGCTCGGTGAAGGGCAGCAGCGGGAGAAAGTTGAAGCTCTGGGTTACCTGTTCTTCATCGGTGACCGCAAGCGCAGTGATGGCGGGTACCGTAGCGAAGAGAACGCCGACGATGCATGGTTCCGTCTGCGCAACGAAGAAGCACTGACTCCGGAGTCAATCGTGCGGCTGGCCGAGGCCGCTCATGCACGCTATGGGTTCAATGACTTCAAGCTGAAGGGTGGCGTGCTCTCTGGCGCGGCAGAGATGGAAGCCATCGAGGCCTTAGCAGCGCGTTTCCCCAAGGCTCGCATCACGCTCGATCCAAACGGCGCATGGTCACTGGACGAAGCGGTGCGGCTCTGCACCGGCAAACACGGCGTGTTGGCGTATGCGGAAGATCCGTGTGGCGCCGAGAAGGGCTTTTCCGGCCGCGAGATCATGGCGGAGTTTCGTACCGCTACCGGCCTGCCTACGGCCACCAATATGATCGCTACCGACTGGCGGCAGCTTCGGCATGCGGCGCAGCTCAAGTCTGTGGATATCCCGCTAGCCGACCCGCACTTTTGGACAATGCAGGGATCGGTGCGGGTGGCGCAGTTCTGCCGCGACTGGGACCTGACCTGGGGCTCGCACTCGAACAATCACTTCGATGTCTCGCTGGCGATGTTCACCCACGTAGCCGCCGCAGCTCCTGGGCGCGTCACCGCAATCGATACCCACTGGATCTGGCAGGATGGCCAGCGACTGACGCAGGATCCCTTCCAGATTGTGAATGGAGAAATAAAAGTGCCGCCGACACCTGGCCTTGGCGTCGTTCTCGACTGGGAAAGGGTGGAGGCCGCGCACGAGACTTATAAGAGTCTGGGACTGGGCGGACGCGACGACGCCCTGGGTATGCAATGCCTGATGCCTGGCTGGACTTTCGACCCGAAACTCCCCTGTATGCTGCCTCGCGTGGCACGATAAGAGAGACGGGAGAACTGAATGCAGATTACAGGCGAGATTCTGATCGGCGGAAAAGCGGTTGCAGGCAAGGGTGAGTCCTTCACGGGCTGGAACCCATCAACGGGCCAGGCCTTGGAGCCGACTTTTTACGGCGCGACCACGGAACAGGTGGACGAGGCCTGCGCATTAGCGGCAGAGGCGTTCGATGCATTCCGCGGCACCACACTGGAAGAACGTGCGAAGTTTCTCGAGGCGGTCGCGCAGGCGATCCTCGATCTGGGCGATGAGCTGATCGAGCGCACCATGGCAGAGAGCGGTCTGCCGCGTCCCCGGATTGAAGGCGAGCGCGGACGGACGGTCGGCCAATTGCGTCTCTTCGCGCAGGTGGTGCGGCAGGGGCTATGGCTTTCCCCGGTTCTGGATTCGGCGCTGCCGGATCGTACCCCCCTTCCGCGGCCTGATCTGCGGCTGCGCAAGATTCCAATTGGGCCAGTCGTGGTCTTTGGCGCGAGCAATTTCCCGTTGGCGTTTTCCGTAGCCGGTGGCGATACTGCTTCGGCCTTCGCGGCCGGTTGCCCGGTCGTTGCCAAGGCGCATCCATCGCATCCTGGCACGTCGGAGCTGGTAGGACGGGCGATTCAAAAGGCTGTTGCCGCCAGCAATCTGCCTGCCGGTGTCTTTGCGATGGTTGGAGGACGCGACAACGGTGTCGGCGGAGCCCTTGCATCGCATCCTGCAATCGCTGCCATTGCCTTTACCGGTAGCCGCGCAGGCGGCCTGGCGCTGGCTGGCATTGCCGCGAAGCGGCCGGTGCCGGTGCCGGTGTATGCCGAGATGAGCAGTGTCAACCCGATGTTTCTGCTGCCGGGCGCGCTGCAGGGTGATGTAGCTGCTCTCGCTCAGGGCTTTGCGGACTCCGCCACCCTGGGTACGGGACAGTTCTGCACCCAGCCTGGCCTGGTTCTGGGCTTGACCGGCCCGGAGTTCGACAGCTTTGCCCAGGTCGCCGCTGAGAAGATGTGCGCCAAAACGGCAACGACGATGTTGAACAAGGGAATCCACGATGCCTATGAAAAAGGCGTGAAAACTGTCGAAGCACATGCCTCTGTACAGACAGTAGCTCGCGGCCAGGCAGGCAGCTCGGCCTGGGGCGGTGTACCTGCGCTCTTCCAGACCAAGGCAAGCGAGATTCTGAAGGATCGCCATCTCTCGGAAGAAGTCTTCGGTCCATCGTCCATTCTGATCGCGTGTGAGAACAAGGAAGAGATGCTGGCGATTGCCGCATCGCTCGAAGGCCAGCTCACGGCAACGCTGCATATGACGGCAGCGGATACCGAACTCGCGAGGGAGCTTGTCCCCGTTCTCGAAAAGAAGGCCGGCCGCATCCTTGTGAACGGATTCCCGACGGGTGTTGAGGTCTCCTATGCCATGGTGCATGGCGGACCGTTCCCGGCGACCAGCAACGATCATTACACTTCGGTAGGCGCCACGGCGATCGATCGTTTCCTTCGGCCCGTCTGCTACCAGAACTTCCCGGCGGCGCTTCTGCCGACGGAGCTGGACGATGCCAACTCGTTGGGCCTGTGGCGGCTGCGCGATGGCAAGGTGGAACAGAGATGAGCTCAGAAAACGAACCGCGGTGTATCCAGGTTCATCCTCAGGACAACGTCGCGATCATCGTGAATCCTGGAGGTCTGCCTGCAGGAACGCAGTTTCCCTCCGGGCTTGTCCTGCAGGAAGCAGTTCCCGAAGCGCATAAAGTTGCCCTGGTCGCGCTTCAGGCCGGCGATGCCGTGATCCGCTATGGTTCGATAATCGGTTATGCCGCGCGGGCGATTCCCCAGGGTGGATGGGTGGCTGAGGATGCATTGACCTCGCCGCCTCCTCCGGTACTCGAC
>JAEKKE010000115.1 GCA_019510535.1 Acidobacteriota bacterium | reverse complement strand
CGCAACACTTTCATTTACTCCGGAAAAAGCCGGTGACTTCACAGGTCAGTGCTTCATCTTCTGTGGCACCGGCCACGGACAGATGGCTCTTACGCTCCACGTCGTTGAGTAAGGTTCGACCAATGCAAGTTTCGCGAAATTCCGTATGGCCCCTAACCAGACGACATGAGCGTCTGCGGCAGGCCGTAATGGAAGGTTTTTGCACAAAAGACATCGACCCTCTGCTCAGCCTCAATCCGTCGGCGGCAGAATGGCGTCGCCTATTGCAGTGGCTGCACGTGAGCGGACTTGCACTCTATTTCTCTGACCGCCTCGCCTCCCTCGAGTTGTCAGACCGCCTGCCTCCTGCCATTCACGAGGAGCTTGAGCAGGCGTTTGCGGACAATACTCTACGCTCAAAGGCATTTCTTGATGAGACTCTGCGACTGAATCGCGCGTTCCAGGAAGAGGGCGTTTTGTACGCCAACCTGAAGGGCATCACACTGTGTCCCTTCTCGGTACCTCGCATGGAGTTGCGCTCTCAGCTCGACCTCGACTTTCTTGTAGATCCCGCCTGTGCCGAACATGCTCAAGCAGTCCTCGAACGATGCGGGTATCGCTTGCACGCCGTAAGCGGTAAGAGTTTGGAGTTCAAGACGCCTGGTCGTTCTAATCCCAAGCTAAGCGACCTCTACAAGGTTACGTCTCACCGGTCCGTCGAATTGCACCTGGAGCCGGAAGGCTCGCCACGCCTCCATCGAGTGGAGTGGATACAACGGGAAGGAGTCTCCATTCCATCGCTGTCGCCAATCGATCACTATCTTAGCCAGGCCCTCCATCTTTTTAAACACATCCGCGGAGAATTCACACGGCTCTCCTGGTTTCTTGAATTCAGGCTTCACACGCAGGCACGTAAGCCAGATGCCGTTTTCTGGAACGACCTCCTCTCACTCCTGCAAGAGGACAAGAAGACTGCCCTTGGATACGGCATCGCGGCGGCAACCTCTCAGGAACTCATGGACGAATTTGTTCCCTCGCATGTCTCTGCCGTTACTGAGCCGCTCCTCTCCCCCGCAACACGCTACTGGATCACGCACTACAGCCGCAGTGCCCTGCTTACCGACTTTCCTGGGAGCAAGTTGTATCTACTTCTCGAAGAAGAACTGACCCGAAAAGAAGCCTTTGCGGGACGCTCGGTACAGGGAGCGCTTCTTCCGCGCCGGCTTCCCCCGGCCATCAACTGCAAACCCGAACAAGATTCCCTGTCCGCCAAGCTGCACCGGCTCCGGCAGCAGATTCTTTACGTCTTTTTTCGTCTTCGCTTTCATCTGGTAGAAGGAGCGCGTTACATCATGGCGTCAATGCAATGGCGACAGTTTCTTTCAGGGAGTGCGCAATGAAACGGCTCGCCCTTATCTGCGCTTGCATCTTTGGGTTATCCCTGCACCTGCTGGCACAATCGTCGCTCTCCCCTACTGGCACTGACGACACACAGACATTACAGCAGCAGAACGCACGTCCCCAGTCCCTGGCAGACGTCAATACTCAGGAGGGATCCGCCTCCTATCTCGAAGTGGTGAGAGTCCTGCAGGACAATCCTGATGCGATGATCGAGGTCAAAACGGTCATCGCCGAATATCTCACGCAACAGGGTAATCCCACTCAACCGGATTCGATCTCAGATCAGGCTCTCTATACGCGCCTTCAGACCAATGCGGAGCTTCGGGACAACGTCATCACCTTTCTTCGCTCGCGCGGATATCTCTCCGATGCTGAAGCGCCTGGCATGACCTCTCCCGTCGACGCGGGTCAGCGAAACCTGAAGCCGTCTGCAGGTAACGTGACGGACAATTCAGATCTACTATCCAGTAGCACTGCAATACGAAAGACGCAGAAAGAGCCCGTTACACAAAAGGAAACTCCGGAGCGGCAAGAAGATCCGAGCACGCGTGAGCACGTGCTTCATCGCGATACGCCGTATAACCTGGCATCGCTCCGCGATCTCTACACGCAGATTCCCCAACCCTCGCGCTCACTCAAGCGATTTGGTTCCGAGGTCTTCCTCCGTAGAAACAGCCAGAACGCCCAGACCACGCCCGACATCGCAGCCGATGTGCCCTTTGGCCCGGAGTACGTGCTGGGAGTAGGAGATAGCCTGACCATTGCTCTCTGGGGCAGCATCTCTCAAAACCTTCAGCGCACCATTGACCGCGAAGGCAAGATCGTTCTGCCTGAGGCCGGTGCAATCGAAGTCGCCGGAAGCTCCCTGGAGAAGGCGAAGCTGCTGGTGACGGACCGGCTTCGGACACAGTTCCGTGACATTCAGGTTGAGCTCTCGGTAGCTCGTCCTCGCAACATTCGCATCTATGTCGTCGGTGATGTACAGCGTCCCGGAGCTTACGAGCTGACCTCGGTCTCCTCGCCACTCAGCGCACTCTATGCCGCAGGAGGCCCTACCGCTGTCGGATCACTGCGGATACTGCGGCATTATCGCGGGACCCGCCTCTTGGACGAAATCGATCTCTACGATTTCATGCTGCATGGCGTCAGATCTGAGATCCGGTTGCAGTCCGGCGACACGCTGCTTGTTCCTCCCTCCGGACCTCAGGTCTGGATCGATGGAGCGATCAAGCGCCCAGCTATCTATGAACTGAAAGGAAATACCGCAGTCTCAACCCTTGTAGAAGATGCCGGTGGACCTGCTCCTTCGGCGGAGACGGGTCAGATTCGGATTGAACGAATCACCTCTGATCGCCAGCGCGAGACAGTTTCGTATGACTTGCGTACGTCACAAGAGAAACCGTTCTACCTTCGCGATGGCGATCATCTCTTCGTCGGCAGTGTTCTTCCGTATAGCAGCAGGGTCATTTACACGGAAGGCCACCTGGTCCGACCTGGACGCACCGCGTATCACGATGGCATGCGCATTACAGACGTCCTTCACAGTTATCAGGACCTGCTGCCTGAACCGGCGGACCGCGGCGAGATTGTGCGCCTTCAGGCTCCCGATCTGCGGCCAACAACAATCGAGTTCAGCGTCCCGGAGGCGCTTGCCGGTAATGTCGATCTCACGCTCCAGCCATTCGATACGATACGCGTCTTTGGACGATATGAGGCTGACGCTCCCCATGTAACCATCGCGGGAGAGGTGTTGCGTCCGGGCATCTACCCGCTCTCCGAAGGCATGACTGCAGCGGACCTGGTACGCACTGCGGGCGGCTTCAAGCGCGATGCCCTGCTGGAAGCTGCTGACCTTACCAGTTATCAGATCGCGAATGGGAACCGCGTCGTCAGTCAGCGTTCTTCGATTCCCATCGGAGCCGCGGTCACAACACGAAAGAGTTCCTCCGATGTTGCCCTTCGCCCCGGGGATGTACTGACCATCCATCAGATTGCAGGTTGGAACGATATCGCAGCCTCGATCACGGTGGAAGGTGAGGTCTCCTATCCGGGTTCTTACGGAATCCAGCAGGGAGAACGGCTCAGCTCCATTATGAAGAGAGCCGGAGGCTTTCGCGAGACAGCATATCCAGCTGGCGCCATCCTCATTCGTGAAGAGGTTAGAGTCCTCGAAGAGAAGACTCGCCAGGAACTGATCCGTCAGATCGAGACAAGCTCTTCCGCTGCCCGGCTCGCACCTGCGGTCTCTGCCAACGATCAGTCTTCAACACTGCAGATTATTCAGGCGCAACAGGAACAAGTGCTGAACCGGTTGAAGACCCAACCGGCGGTCGGCCGCCTTGTCATACACATATCCAGCGACATCGCCTCATGGGAAGGAACCCCGGCGGATATCGAGGTGCGTGCGGGTGACGTCATCCGGATTCCGAAGCGGCCTGGCTTTGTGCTTGTGAACGGGCAGGTCTATAACGCCACAGCAATCACCTTTGCCGAAGGCAAGTCTGCCGGCTGGTATCTCCGTCGTGCAGGTGGCGTCACTGAGGTTGCGAATGAAAAGCAGATCTTCATCATTCGCGCCAATGGTTCAGTGGTGGGACGCGATAGCGGCTTTCTGCCGCGCAGTGTCCTCTCTACCAAGCTCAACCCGGGCGATGTGGTTGTCGTTCCACAGAAGATACTTGGAGCGTCTCTTTTCTGGCGCAATCTCCTGACAACGGCACAACTGGCCTCATCCATTGCGATCACCGCAGCTGTGGCAGGTGTGCTATGAACGAGACTCCGGTCTGGGTTCACAATGGCGAGCTTCTATGGCGGCATCGGCGGCTGCTGGTGCGTGTCCTTCTCCTCGCTGCTGCCTGCTCGATCGCGCTGGCATTCCTGATCCCGAAGCGCTACACATCGACGGCGATGATCATGCCACCGGCGAACACAAACTCTAGCTCGGTTATGATCGCCGCGCTAGCAGGACGGGCTCTCGGGGGAGGCTCCAGCAATAACTTCAGTAGTCTCGCCGGAAGCTTACTCGGCACAGGAAACACAACGGCACTCTACATCGACCTCATCAAGAGCGGCACAATCAGCGATCACCTCATCGAACGCTTCGAGCTCCAAAAGGTCTATGACAAACGTTATCGTATCGACACCGCCAAGAAGCTTGCGCGGCGCACCTCTGTCACCGAGGACAAGAAGAGCGGCGTCATCACAATCACTGTAGAAGATGGTGACCGTGTTCGCGCCCGCGATCTGGCTCAGGGATACCTCGATGAGCTGAACCTCCTGCTCACGCATACATCGACAACTTCGGCACATCAAGAACGTGTCTTCATCGAGCGGCGGTTGCAGACCGTACATACGGACTTGGTGCGCGCGCAGCAGGAACTGGGCAACTTCTCAACCTCGCATACCACCATCGATATCAAAGAACAGACGCGAGCCATGGTCGATGCGATGGCGCGCGTCCAGGCTGAACTGATCGCCGAACAGTCAAGCCTGAGTTCTCTTCGCCAGATCTATGGCGACCAGAACATCCGGGTCAAGTCTGCTGAGTCGCGTATTGGAAGCCTGCAGCAAAAGCTCAATTCCATCGCCGGACCATCCGGCACCGGCGTGGATGTTCCGGTATCAAGCGACCAACCCTATCCTGCGCTTCGCAGCCTACCACAGCTCGCAGTTCCCTATGCCGAGCTGTATCGCAACCTTCGTATCCAGGAGACGTTATTCGAGCTGCTTACCCAGCAGTACGAGCTCTCGCGCATTGAAGAGGCTAAGGATGTCCCGGTCCTCAGCGTCATTGACGCGCCTGGCATCGCAGAAAAGAAGTCGTTTCCTCCCCGTACCTTGCTCACTCTCGCTCTCACCGTGATAAGCCTCTTGATTACCGCGGCCTTTCTCCTCATTCGAGATCGCTGGGAACGAATACCAGCAGAGACAGCACAGAAGGTCTTCCTGCAACAGATTGCGGCCTCTGGAAACCGCGTCCTCCATCGAATCCCGGGAGTACGCAGATGAAACGGCATCTGGCCAATGCGGCGTACGGCGTCATCGACTATCTCGCTTTTCCATTGGGAATGCTGATTGTCGCGCCCGTCGTACTGCATCGTCTCGGAGCCGTGTCTTATGGCCTTTGGACACTCGTTACCAGTGTTGTCACAATCGGCAGCGTTGCCGCCTCGGGCTTCGGTGACGCCAATATTCAGAGGGTGAGCCGCTGGCTTGAACAGGACGATCCCGTTGCCATCAGACGCACCGTCCGCAACTCCTTGAGCATCCACCTCGTTCTTGGATGTCTGCTGGCAAGCATCCTGTTTGCGTTTGCCGGTACAGCAGCGGCACGCTTCACGCTGGTTACACCTGAGCTGAACCACCAATGTTTTCTCAGTCTTTGCTTTGCGGCACTGATCGTCCTTGTAAGGGCGCTGGAAACAGTGTGCGTCAGCACACAGCGCGCCTTTCTGCGATACGCCGCCAGCATCCGAATCAGCCTGTGCGCCCGCGTTCTCACGCTTATAGTCGCCGCATTTCTGAGTATCCTGCATGCGTCGGTTGTCTCGATCGTAGCCGCAACGGCTCTCATTACCGCGGTAGCAACAGCATGGCAGTTTTATGGACTGGCGAAGCTAATGCACGTACGCTGGGTCGCTCCTGCATTTCATCCGGATGTACTCAGAGACCTCTTCAGGTTCGGGATCTATAGCTGGCTTCAGGCTGTGTCGGCCGTCATCTTCGTCCAGATCGACCGCGTCTTCTTGGGCATGCATCTCGGGGTGCAGGCAGTCGCCGCGTATGCCTTGTGTCTCCAGCTAACGCAGCCGCTGTATGGAATTGCCGCGGCTGGTCTCCACTTCCTCTTTCCTTACTTCGCATCGGGCGCCGGCACCAGGCACGGTCAAGGGAGACGGGTTCTGATTGCTACTCTTTGCAACGTTGTCCTGGTAACGATCGGAGCCGCAATTCTGGTGACGTTCGGGCTTCCGCTTCTGCGGATATGGTCTTCGAGCGCGATCGCCGAAGCCTCAGCCGGTGTCCTCCCGCTTGCCATCATCAGCACTGCATTTGCCGGCATGGGCGTCACGGCCACGTACACCTTGCTCGCACATGACCATTCCCGGACGGTAATGCTCTTCAATGTTATCGGCGGAACTATCTCGGTCTGCCTGATGCCTTACATGCTTTCGCGTTTTGGCATCGTCGGCCTGGCAGCGGCGAGACTTCCCTATGGCGTCGCCAACCTGCTGCTGTATCTTCCGCTCTTCTCAGTGCTTACGGCACGTAACTTCCCGGTTACGGCCTATGAGGAGGTGCGATGATACCGTCCGAAACTCTCGCATATCCCGTCTCGCGCACGTCGACGTATCTCTTTCCCGCGTCCACAGGCTTCTACTTTGCGGCGCGGCTGACACTCTCGTACCTGTTCTTTCAGGCGGAACCGCGCACAGGAGCCATCGCCGGCCTTGCTCTGAATCTTGCCTTCTTTATCGGTTCGCTCTTCTATGTCTTCGGCGGCCGTGCGCACACCGTGCCTATCACGACTCCTTTCCGTTGGGCTCTCTGCTTTCTGACAGTCTCTCTGGTCAGCCTTAGCTGGAGTGTGACCGTATCGATTCCAATTGCGGCGGGTTACTGGAGCGGCATCGCCGCCGATGTCGCCATCGTCTGGATGATCCTGCGTTACCAGCCGCTCAACGATGCAGGCGAGTCTCTCATGAAGGGCTACGTCTGGGGCGCATGTTTCATTGCGATCGTGACATGGTTTTCGCCAACCATGCAGGATCTGCGTCCCGGCGACGACGAATACTTTAGCCCCAACGCCATAGGCTTCATCTGCGTGCTAGGCGTGTACTTCTCTCAATACCTTAACCGCGCGGCACGAGGGTGGAGATTCACCCCAGTCTTTCTCTCCATTACCCTGATGCGCACTCTAAGCAAAAGCACCATCCTCGCCTTTTGCATCGCTCAGGCCTATCTCCTGCTTCGTGACCGTACAGTATCAGCTGCCACTCGCAGAACAGCGATCATGGGGACCATCGTCGTCTTCGCGCTCTTCTGGCCGCTGATCAGCAGCTACTACGTCGTCTATACGAATGCGGGCAACCAGGCCGAAACGCTTACCGGACGCGTTGGAATATGGGGCTTCGTTCTCCTGCGCGCATTGGAGAGCCCATGGATCGGACACGGCTTCCACGGGTTTCGAAATGTGATTCCGGCATTCGGCGACTTTGAGGCATGGCACGCCCATAACGAATTGATCCAGCAGTTTTATACCTATGGCGTTCTTGGCCTGGTTATGTTCGTCGGCATCTACGCCAGCTTCTACCGGCATGTCCGCCAGGCAAGCTCTCAGGTACGAACACTGTTCCACAGCCTGCTGCTCTTCATTCTGATCCGTGGCTTGGCCGATACCGATCGCTTCGAGCTCTCCCTGCCGATGTGGGCCATCCTGCTCATAAGCACTTTGGTCTATGCGCCTGCGCTCGAGAACGAGGTGACAGCATGAACCTGCTACTCGCACTCGTCTCCGCCTCGGAATATATCTCCGGCATTCAGCGCCATGCCCTCGACCTGGCGCAGGCACTTGCGCTTCATTCCGAGATCGACTCAATCCACGTTGTCGCCTCACCCTGGCAGGAGGAACTGCTCCGCGCTTATCTGCCGGCTTCTCCGCGATTGCACATCCATTTTGCCAGGATTGGGATGTCGCCGATCGAGAGAAACGTTTGGTACTACACAAGGCTCCCTCGACTCGCCAAGACATTACGGACGGACGTGGTCCATCTCGCGTATCCGATGCCGACCAGGAGATCGCGCGACCATGCGACCATCGTCACGCTGCACGATCTCTATCCGATCGATTCCCCGGAGAATTTCACTTGGCCTCATGTCCTGGTGAACCGTGCGATCCTGAAGCAGTGTCTCCACGCTGCGGACGCCATCGGCTGCGTCTCGCATAGCACCCTGGATCGGTTGACCCAGTACGACTCCCGGATAGCATCCCGCAAAGCGCGAGTCATTCACAATATTGTCGAACCGCATGAAGCTGACCAGCGAGTACCACACTCGGGGCCTCCATTCGTTCTGTGCATTGCACAACACCGTCACAATAAAAACATCCCGCTCGCGTGGTCTTGTCGATCATGTCGACTTTTGCGCAGGCATCAGCGATGCAGAACTGCACTCACTGTATGCCAACTGCGAGTGCGTGCTGGCTCCCTCCCTGACTGAGGGGTTTGGGCTGCCTGTCGTTGAAGCTCTCCAACGCGGCGCACGTGTCGTCTGTTCCGACATTCCTGCCTTCCGTGAGATGGCCGACGGCCTTTGCACTTTTGTGCCGCTGTCAGGCCATGGCAAGGAAGACTTTATCAACGCCGCGGCCGCGGCGCTGCAATTACCCAGGCCAGCACCATCCATCTTTCCTGAGCTCTCTGGTGAGACGATCGCCGCCAAATGGGTCAACCTCTACCAACAGGTAATCGTTGCCAATGCAACGCGGTACCTGGCGACTCGTGGCGCCGATGTCGTTGAGAAAGGAACGAACCTCTCATGACTCACCAGGAAAAAGTAGATGTTCTTGGAGTCTCTATTGATCCCGCAAATATGGAACAGGCGACGGGAGCGATCCGCCACCTTCTGGAGCAGCGACAGAAGGGTTTCATTTGCATGGTCGGCGTACACGGTGTGATGGAAGCGCAACGAGATCCCGATCTCGCGGCAATCTATGACGCGGCAACCCTGATGCTTCCCGATGGCATGCCCACAGTGTGGGTCGGCCATTGGCAAGGCTTTGGCGAGATGCGCAGGGTCACCGGCCCCGATCTCATGATCGAGATCTTTCGCCGGCCTGAGTTTTCCGGCGTTCGGCACTACCTGTACGGCGGAAAGGCTGGCATCGCCGAAGAGCTGAAGCAGTCGCTTACCCGGCGATTCCCTCACGCTCGGATCGTGGGGCACTACACTCCGCCTTTTCGCGATCTCAACGTGCAGGAATGGGAGTCTTTCCGTGCGGAGATACAGCGTCTCAAGCCGGACATCATCTGGGTGGGTATCAGTACACCGCGGCAGGAAAAGTTTATGTATCACGCACTCGCGGGACTCGATACGACGCTGATGTTCGGAGTCGGCGCGGCCTTTGATTATCACACCGGCCGCATCAAAGATGCCCCAGAATGGGTGAAGACAATAGGAATGCAGTGGCTGCACCGCCTTATCCAGGATCCAAGACGCTTGATGGCCAGGTATCTTCGCAACAACCCTGCATTTGTTGGAAAGATCATCCTTCAGCTCCTGAGAGGCACGACTCCGGAAGCACAGCGACCAGCCGTAGCGGAGCAGCGCGAATACAAACTGGCCGTCAAAGCAGTGAAGCATTCCAGGCGATAATTGGGCTGACATAAAAGGAAGAGGAGAGGCAGTTCGCCTATCCTTTTCTTGGGTTGGTGTTTTCTTAGAACAGAATACGGGCACCAAGCTGCATCTGCCGCGGAGGGAACGCCGAGGAGATCGTACCGAAGTTGCTGTTGCTCGCATTCAGATTCAGGCCATTGAAGTTCGTGCGATTCAGAACGTTGAACATATCCACCTGAGCCTTCAGGCGAACACGCTCTGTGATCGGAAACACTTTGGAGAGCGTGGAGTCGAGCTGAGCAAGACCAGGTCCGACGACGCCACCAACAGGAGCGTTTCCGTAATGATTGGCCTGGTTCTTCGCCGTCTGGATATAGGCCTTGGCGGTGGCATTACAGGTCCCGCCTGAGCCGTTATTCAGATAACCGCAGATACCGGCGTGGTCGTTGTAGACACGCACGCCAGGAACGTAATCGGCGCGTACCGTGCCAAGCTGGATAGTCGAAGTTTGCTGAATGGTGTAGTAGGCTCCGCTCTGCAACCGCGCTACGCCGCTGAGTTGCCAGCCGCCCGCTGCCGTCCGCATGAGGAACGACTTTCCGTGTAACTCAGGAGCCTGGATGACGAAGCTGGCGACAAAAGCATGACGCCGGTCATTCGACAGCGGGCCGTAGTTGTACGCCAAATTCTGCCAATTCTCGAGTGTGATGTTGTTGCCATTCGAGTCTCCAAGAGCTTTGGAGAAGGTATAGGCAAGCGTCATCGTGACAATGCCTTTACGCTTCGAAGCAAAGAGTTGCAACGCGTTGTAGTTGTAATTGGAGTCGAAGCGGTTGGAGTTAATCGTGGTAAAGCCCTTGTAGGGGTTCAACGAGGCAATGGATGTAGGCGCCGATCCTGACGTCGGATTCTGATTGGTGTATGCGCTCACCACGTCGGGAATATTGACGTTGGGCTGCCGCAGTTGGTGACGCGAGACGATGCCAACGTAGTTGGCCTCCAGCAGCACCGCCCACGGAAGCTGACGCTGTACTCCAAGGCTGTACTGCCAGGTATATGGGTTCTTGTTAGCTGGATTGACTGCGCTGATCGTCGCCTGCAGACCGGTGTTGGACGCAGAAAGCGATGTCAGGGTAGCCAAAT
>JAEKKE010000156.1 GCA_019510535.1 Acidobacteriota bacterium | reverse complement strand
CAGAATCACAACTTCAACGTCGACCCGGCAAGCTTGCCCGCCGACGTCGCCGTAACTCACGTGAATCTGAACGACGATACGCTTGCCGGCCTGAAGCACAAGACCGATCCGATGTTCAGCGTGCAATATCACCCGGAGGCAAGTCCCGGGCCGCACGACTCGCACTATCTCTTCCAGGACTTCCGCAAGATGATGGAGGAGTGGAAGAAGTGATTCGGAGCCTGACAAAGACGGCGGTGGTGTTTTTCCTAACCCCCGCCGTCTTTTTAGGCGAAAAGCCGAAATCACTGAAGTCGTTTTTCTGCGTTCCGGTCTCACCTTCAGAGTGGAAGCTTCAGAGGTACCCGCCGCTGATCGATCCAAAAGCGGGGACAACCTACGTAGAGATTTGGTCGAGCGGGACGATGGTAGAGCGGGTTAAGCTGCGCCGCTTTCAGCGCAACCGTGACGTGATGTATGAGTACCACTACGACACGGCTGGAAAGCTGAAGTCTCTTCAGGCTTCGTTGCATTACTGGGGCTACTGGGTCGCCGAAGCGGAACTTCCGCTGAATGGTGAGACAGAGACAGGCCTCAAAACAGTTCACTACTACAAGGCTCGCGCAATCACCGGGGAGCAGGTGCGCGAGACGATGAACAACCCCGAAGAAAAAGGCCGCTACCTCAACGAGCTGAATGCGGCCACACATTGGATGACAGCGCAGGCAGTGCCCTGCGCCGACAAGCTGAGTTAGGAAGAGAGACGCAATGCCACGCAGGAATGACATCGCGAAGATTCTGGTGATCGGCTCAGGTCCGATCGTGATTGGCCAGTCGGCAGAGTTCGACTACTCCGGCACCCAGGCGTGCAAGGCCCTGAAGGCCGAAGGCTACGAGGTGGTACTGGTGAACTCCAATCCAGCCTCCATCATGACGGATCCGGAGGTTGCCGACCGCACCTACATCGAGCCGCTGAGCTATGCCTACCTAGAAGAGATTCTGAGGCTGGAGAGCGAGATGCTTGCCGAGAACGGCAAGGCAGGGAAGTTCGCCGTACTGCCGACCGTAGGCGGACAGACGGCTTTGAACCTCGCCGTAGACCTCGCTGATGGCGGCGTTCTGGATCGCTACAACGTCGAGTTGATTGGCGCCAAGCTCGACGCGATCAAGAAGGCGGAAGATCGTCTCCTGTTCAAAGACGCGATGAACAAGATCGGTCTCGACATGCCGCGTTCCGCGCTCGTCAACAACCTGCGCGACGGTATCGAGTTCACCGCAAAGATCGGCTTCCCGGCAGTGATCCGCCCCTCGTTCACGCTCGGTGGCTCCGGCGGCGGTATTGCCTATAACCGCGAAGAGCTGATGGAGATTCTGTCCCGCGGCCTCGATCTCTCTCCTGTCCACGAGTGCCTCATCGAAGAGAGCGTGCTTGGATGGAAGGAGTATGAACTTGAGGTCGTGCGTGATCTCAAGGACAACTGCATCATCATCTGCTCCATCGAGAACTTTGATCCGATGGGCGTGCATACGGGCGACTCCATCACGGTTGCCCCGGCGCAGACGCTGACCGACCGCGAGTACCAGGTCATGCGTGATGCCGCCATCAAGGTCATCCGTGAGATCGGTGTCGAGACCGGCGGCAGCAACGTGCAGTTCGCGGTCAATCCGCAGAACGGCCGTATGACTGTCATCGAGATGAACCCACGCGTCTCGCGCTCGTCGGCGCTTGCCTCCAAGGCAACAGGCTTTCCGATCGCAAAGATTGCTGCACGCCTCGCCGTTGGCTACACGCTCGACGAGATCAAGAACGACATCACCAAGGCGACGCCTGCCTGTTTCGAACCCACCATCGACTACGTCGTGGTGAAGTTCCCGAAGTGGCAGTTCGAGAAGTTCCCCGGTGCGGAAGAAGGTCTTGGACCGCAGATGAAGTCTGTCGGCGAGGTTATGGCCATCGGCCGCACCTTCAAAGAGGCCATGTTCAAAGCTGTCCGTTCGCTGGAGACAGGCAAGAAGGCCACCGCTACGGACATTGAACCGCGCCGCCTGACGCAGCGCCTGGTTACGCCTCATCCTGACCGCTTCAGCTACGTTCGTTATGCCTTCGAGAAGGGCATGAGCGTGCGTGAGGTCGCTCGTCTGACTGGCATGGATCCCTGGTTCCTCTACCAGGTCAAGCAGGTGGTGGACGAGATCACGGCTGTCAGCGAAAAGCCGGCGGCCCAGATCAGTGCGGACGAGCTGCGTACTGCGAAGCGCATGGGCATCTCTGACGAGCGCCTTGCCGCTGGCTGGGGACTCGAGGGACGCGCCGGCGCGATCGAGGTGATGAATCTTCGCAAGAAGCTGGGTGTGACTCCGGTCTACAAGCTGGTGGATACTTGCGCTGCCGAGTTCGAGAGCTTTACGCCGTACTTCTACTCCTGCTTCGACGAGGAAGATGAAGCAACGCCGACGGCAAAGAAAAAGGTCATCATCCTGGGCTCCGGACCGAACCGCATCGGACAGGGTATCGAGTTCGACTATTGCTGCTGCCACGCTGCCTTTGCTCTGAAGGATGATGGTTACGAAACCATTATGGTGAACTGCAATCCTGAGACGGTTTCGACCGACTACGACACGGCAGATCGCCTCTACTTCGAGCCGTTGACCTACGAGGACGTTCTTGCTGTCTACGAGCATGAGGCTGCAAATGGGGCGGAGGTTGGCATGATCGTTCAGTTCGGCGGTCAGACTCCACTGAATCTTGCGCTGCCGCTGAAGGCTGCAGGCGTACCGATCATCGGTACCTCTCCCGAGTCCATCGATCTCGCCGAAGATCGTAAGCGCTTCGGCAAGCTGATCGAAGAGCTGGAAATTCCGCAGCCGCAGGGCGCGATGGCGACCTCGGTACAGGAGGCGCTCGAAGGCGCCAACCGCGTCGGTTATCCGGTGCTGGTGCGGCCTTCCTACGTTCTCGGTGGACGCGCCATGGTCATTGCCTACGACGACGATGCCATCGTGAAGTACATGAGCACTGCGATCGAGTATTCGCAGGAGCGCCCGGTACTGATCGATCACTTCCTCGAAGACGCTACCGAAGTCGACGTCGATGCTCTTTGTGATGGCAAGGATGTGATCATTGCCGGCATCATGCAGCATATCGAAGAGGCCGGCATTCACTCCGGTGATTCCTCCTGTGTTCTGCCGGCAGTCGATATCGCTCCGGAGGTTCTGGACATGATCCGGACTTACACGCGGAAGCTCGCACTGTCACTGAACGTCATCGGTCTGGTGAACATCCAGTTCGCGATCCAGTACGGCAATGTCTACGTGATCGAGGTGAACCCGCGTGCATCGCGTACGGTGCCGTATGTCTCCAAGGCAACCGGCATCCCGCTTGCGAAGATTGCGTCGCGCCTGATGATTGGCAAGACACTGAAGGAGCTTCTGCCCGAGCAACTCGCCAGCGGCAAGGATCTTGGAACCGGAAGCCACTACTTCGTGAAGAGCCCGGTCTTCCCCTGGGGCAAGTTCCCGGGCGTCGATACGGTTCTCGGACCAGAGATGAAGTCCACCGGCGAAGTCATGGGCGTGGCCGACAACTTCGGCGAAGCCTTCGCCAAGGCACAGCTCTCCGCCGGACAGGTGTTGCCGAAGAAGGGCAACGTCTTCCTGAGCGTAAACGACCACGATAAGTCTCAGGTGGTTGGGCTTGCGCGTCAGTTCCGGGAGATGGGCTTCCACATCGTGGCAACCCACGGAACGGCCGATGTGCTGGAAGACGCCGGCCTGCAGGTAGAGCGCGTCTACAAGGTCAAGGAAGGCCGCCCCAACGTCGTGGACTACATCAAGGGTGACCGTATCCAGCTCATCGTGAACACGCCACGCGGGCAGGATACCTTCTTCGATGAAAAAGCGATCCGTCGCGCTGCGGTTCTGGCTCGTATTCCCACCATCACCACGATTGCCGCGGCACGCGCTGCGGCAGAGGGAATCGCGTCCATCCAGGGTGGTTCGGTCAACGTCAACGCGCTGCAGGCACTGCATGCGGAGCGTGAAGCCGTCCAGGCATAATCAGGCCAGACTCTACAAAAGAGAGGCGTGAGCACAATGCTCACGCCTCTCTTGTTTTGCAGAAAACTCAGAGTTCTTCTTTTGGAAGACCAAACGTCGCACCGATCGAGTAGGAGATCATCGATAGGGGAATCCAGCTACCGACGGCGAAGCCATAGCCACCCATCAGGCCGCTGGGGTTGGATATATCGAAGAAGGTCCGGTAGAGCTTCTCCACTGCTCCGCAGCCGTTGCACAGACCAGGCCCGGTGGGAAGATCCAGAACATAGACGCACAGAATCGAAAACATCAGCAAGCCGGCGATCCAGATGTAGCGTGCGACTTCGTTCTTCGTCACCTTTGCTGTCGCAAAGCCGGCGATGATGGCTGCCAGAAAGATAACGGCTGTACAGAGCAGCTTCGGTTGGGTTGCATTCGGATCGGGCTTTGACAGCCCGAAGACACTGATCACCACAACAACCACAAGAAATGCCAGGAATGTGTGCACTGCGAACCAGAGGGCTTCAAACCCCAGGTCCGTCGCAGACTTTCCCCCTACATCTTCAATGTCTTCTGCCATGCCGCGAGCTTTCGTCTCCCGAATGATCTATTTGGCTTCCATACACGGTACGACATTGAGGGAAGCGATGGAAATAGCCTTTCGTGGTATTGCTCTTGATGCCGTCAACCGCTATAAAGCGCATTAAAATAAAAGCCATGCTGCTCGATGGATTGCATATTCCCGCCACAACTCCGTTTTATTCCGATGGCCGTGTATACCTGCGTAAGCTGGAGCACAATGTAGCTCGCTATTCCATGACCCCTGCTGCCGGCATCGCGATTCTTGCCGGGCCGGGCGAAGCGGAGATGCTCTCTGACACAGAGACCCGGGATGTGCTGGCGACAGCGGTGGGAGCCGCTGCTCCGGAGAAGGTCCTTTGGGCTGGTGTCGGCCGTCCTTCTGTAGCTGCCACGTTAGATCTGATCCACTACGCAGCAGGCCTTGGTTACGACGTGGCCCTCGTTCGCGTTCCTGCGGTTGACGCCTCTGTGTATTTCAGCGCCGTCGCAGATGCCAGTGAGCTTCCTGTTGTGATCTTCGACCCCGAATCAACGCTCGATCCTGAAGAGGTTTCACATCTGTCGCTCCATGCCAGGATCTTTGGCATCGTGAGCGGAGCCAGCAATATCGTGGCCGTAATTGCCGCATCAGCCAAAGCTCCCCGGCGCGATGTCGTGGTCACTCCGGTATTCTCTGCCGTAACCGGGCGGATGCAGGCAACGCAGAGCACCGAAGCCGCAACCTTTGTGAGCGCCGGCAGCCTGGCGGATGGAGGCGCTGCTGTCGCGGTTGCTCCGCCGAAGCCTGCACTCAAGACACGCACGCGCAACGTAGGTTTCCAGGTCCTTTCGTCCTCAGATGCCGGCATGGTCGATGCTCTGGCTGCCGGAGCACAGGGGCTGTTGACGACCTTTACGGCCAGCGCGCCGCAGGCATGCCATGAGGTCTATGCCGCATGGAAAGACGGCGACCCCAAACTTGCTGCCGAGAAACAGGCCCGCATCGCTGCGCCGGCTGCTGAGATTGTCGAGGGATTAGGGATCGCGGGTGTGAAGTATGCCGCGGAGCTGACTGGATATTACGGCGGTAAGCCGCGTTTGCCACGTCTGCCGCTCACCGCAGACCAGCGGGCAGAGGTAGAGCGCCGGATGTACGGAATTCGTAGTTAGAGCATTTTCCCTGTTGCTGCGTATCCCTGAAGGGGCGTGCAGCGGCATTTTCATCGCGGAAAACGCCCATAAATGCGGAAGCCCCACTCTACATCTACAGAAAAATCTCTAGCGGCTAGCCTTCAGCCCGTTCAGCTTTGCCTTGGCCTGGTTAGCCTCTGGCGTGCCAGGATAGCGGGCAATCAGCGCACGCAGCTCGCGAGCTCCAGCAGCCTCCTGCCGAGTGGCGATCAATGCATAACCCTTATGTAGGTGAGAGAGGGCTGTCTTGTTGTTCCCTGGATACTGTTCCAGCACCTTGTCATAGAACTTGATGGCGGTAGGGAACTTCCCGGCGCGATAGTCGATCTCGCCCAGGTAGAAGTTCGCATTCCCAGCCAGGGCGTTGTCCGGATAGTACTGGATAACCCGGCTGAACTCGGCTGACGCCAAAGCATACTTGGCGGCAACGTAGTCTCCATATGCGGTCTGGTAGAGATCGGCCACTGGCGGCGCTGCATCGGCCACAGGCTGGGCGGCGGGAGCATCTGTTGTCGGCTGTGTCTGAGTCATCGGCGTTCCGGGGGCGGGCTTGCCCTTCCGCGAAGGAACCACCGGCGCCGGAGGCGTGTATGGGGTCATATCGGGAGCCGGATTCGTTCCCGCAGGCGCCGTAGTATTTCCACCGGAAGGTACTCCGTTATCCAGCTTCGCGTTGATGGATTGCTGCTGATTCTGTACATCCGTCAGCGATTTTTCCATGCGTCCGAGACGCGCCTTCAATTCGTCCAGAGCATCGTTCAGCGCCTGCACCTGGCTGTTGATCTGGTCGGATTTGCCGCTCTGGGCTTCGGCGCTCGTGGTCATCTGCTTATGCAGGCCATCCACGGTGACAGACATGCGGTTGACGGAGTCAGCCGTTTGCTGCACCAGGTCCCGCAGGACTCCCATGCGCTCGTCATTGGCCTGCTGCAGCCTTGCAACGGCGTCCTGCAACGCCTGTACCTGGGTCTGCAGTTGCACCATGTCTTTATTCACGGCGAACGCTGGAGGGACGAAAAGAGAGCAGGTCAGCAGGGCTACAGGTGCAAGACGTATAAGCTTCATGGCGGTTTCCTCAAACGCTTTTGACGCGGAAAAGGCGCTTGCTGCGAGCAAGCGCCTCCCCGGGTTGTTGATCCAGTCTACGACGCCCTGGCATGGCCAGGATTAGATCATTTTTCCTGTTGCTGGGTCTCCCGGAAGGGACGTGCAGCGGCGTTTTCATTGCAGAAAACACCCATAGATGCCGGAAGCCCTGCACAGCCCCTCCAGGAAAAATGCTCTAGCGGTCCAGCGAGAACTGCGCACGACGGTTCTGCTGCCAGCACGACTCGGTCTGCTCGGTGCAGAACTGCTTTTCCTTGCCGTAGCTGATGACGCGCATCCGCGAGGGCGCGATGCCGGCATTGACCAGCGCGGTCTTGGCGGCATTGGCGCGATTCTCGCCCAGTGCGAGGTTGTACTCGGCCGAACCACGCTCGTCGCAGTAGCCACCGATTACGACCTTGATCGCCGGATGGGCAGCCAGATAGCTGGCAGAGGCGGTGATGGAAGACTGCGCATCGGTGCGGACATCGTAGCTGTCGTAGTCGAAGAAGATGTCCTGTACATTCCGCGCGAACTCGGCGTCCGAACCCATATCGGCATTGCCCGTGGGCGCAGCCGGGGTCTCCGGAACACGTACTGTCACGCGGACGTTGGCCTCAGCCGAACCGCCGTCACCACGAGCAACCAGATGGAAGTTCGTGGAGCTCGACGGAGTCACCGTCTGGGTTCCGTTCACATTGACCGCACCAATTCCGTCGATCGACACGGAGGTAGCGTTCGTTGTGCGCCAGTTCAGCACGACCGACTGACCAAGATCGATGGCCGGCGGTTCAGCCGAAATGGTGGCTGTCGGAGCAGGCGTAGCCGGGACTTCCGGAGCGGTATACGGTGGGGGGGCAGAAGCCTTCTTATGGCAGCCAGCAGCGCCGAAAGCCAGCGCGATCGCCAGGACGGTCATCTTACGGAGTGCGGGTACGTTCATCGGAAATCTTTCCTCCTGCCTCGGCGCGTTCGAATCGGCCGGGTCCTACACTTTGTTTTGATTCAAAACTGTTGGTAAGTTGCTGCAAAGCAAATAGAAAAAAGGGTGCCAGCCGAGGTTACTTCCAACTCCAGTTTGGCATGTCATTACCGCCGTTTGTAGTCAGGCGGCGTTTCTGTGTTCCATCAGCCAGCATGCTCCAGATCTCCATCTTGCCGCTGGCTGTACTGGCATAAACGATATGGCGTCCATCAGGCGACCACGACGGGAAGTCGCAGCGGCCGCTATCATGCGTCACCTGAACCCAGCGGTAGGAACCGCCGGCGCCAGGTGCGACCTCCTGCACATAAATGTCCTGTCCTCCTGGAGCGCCAGGTCCGTACTTCCGGTTCCAGGCAAAGGTGAGGAACTGGCCGTTCGGCGACCATGACGGAGAAGTCGCATACCCAATGTCGGTGAGGCGGGTTACGCCGGCTCCATCAGCGTCCATGATGTAGACCTGGGGAAGGCCGCTGCGCCCGCTGATCCAGGCGATCTGAGCGTTTGTCCGGGGATTCCATACCGGCGAGACATCCGGCCCACGGAAGGAGGTCAGACGATGCGCTCCGTTTCCATTGGCGTCCGTCTCCCAGATCTCCGGGTCACCGGTGCGGGAACTCGAAAAGGCAAGGCTGTTGCCTGTTGAAGCCCAAGCGGGGGAAAGATTGGTTCCGCCAAAGCTGGGGAAGTTCACCAGACGTCCCAGAACCAGCGAATACATCCGAATGCCCCAGCCATCTTTGCCAAGAGAGGAGAAGGCGATGCGGGTGCCATCGGGCGAGATGCGGGGCGACAGGGAGACCGTGCCCAGATGCGTGATCTGGTGCTGGTTTGCGCCGTCGTAGTCCATCATCCAGATCTCTTTCGAGCCGCCGGCCTGGTGAACGTAAACGATCTTGGTCTCTGCGATCCCTGGGATACCGCCGCCAAGACGGAAGATGATCTCGTCGGCGAAGCGGTGTGCGATCTGCCGGGCCGAGTCATCGGTGGCATCTTCGCTGTACTGCTTGGCCAGGACCTGCGGATACTGGACATTTTTGGTGTCAAAGAGCCATCCGTTGACGACCAGCTTGCCGGACTGCACGGTAGCCGACCCGAAGGCGACCATGGCGGCGCTGACAGGAGCGGGTGACCACTGCTGCACGTTCATCTCGCTGGGAGCTCCAGGCGTTGCCTGAGGCAGCAGACTCTTCGACACCAGGTCGAAGATGCCGGCATTGGAGAGATCGGCATAGAGAACTGAATCGAAAGTGCGCTTCAGCGCAGCGGAATCGCCCGATCCCTGCTTGAAATCGGCAGCAGCGATACGAATTTTATCGACGCCGGTGCTGGTCTCAGTCTTGAACCAGTCCTGGGCGCGGGCGGGGACCACCGTTGTGACGACTACGGCCACGAACGCTAGAAGAACGTTGAACTTACGCGACGGACTTTGCATTCTCATCCTATGGTATGACGGAACTTAATCCGGTTTGATGCGGCAAACCTCAATGGGGCTGGTAATGAAAGGTGTACTCCACCGTAATGTGGTCGCCTGCGGGCAGAGGCCCGAAGCCGTCCACGCGTTCCAGGGCGTGCAAAGCTGAGGCGTCGAGCGACGGTGAACCCGAGCGTTGTCCCATGCGGACGTTGCTTGGGGTACCGTCCCGCAAGATATCGAAGATGATGGTGACGCTGCGTCCCACTGAGGTGACGGGATCAGCCTCTCGCGTGAACCAGTTCTGCGCAACAGTGCGGTTCACGACATTAACGTAATAGGCATAGCGCGCTCCGAATGCAGAATCCTGAACGGCAACAGAGGCCGTTCCATTGGTCACCTGCATCGTCGACTGCTGAATCCGGATCCCTGAAGTCTCGCCGGTCTGTGCCACATTCGGTTTTGGCGGCTGTATCGGCTGCGGATGCTTCGGCGGAGCAGGCGTCTCCTGCTGAGCGACCTTGGGCGGCTTAGGCGGCTGCTTTACCGGGATCGGAACTTCATCCGGCTTCGGTGGTGCAATCGTCTGCGGTGTAGGCTCTTTTGGCGCTGGGCTGGGCGCGTCCGAGGTGAGTACCTGATCTTTGTCGAAGCGCTGCGTCGCAGGCAACGGAATCGCCGTGACCATCGTCGCCTGAATCGCTCCAGCCTGAGCGGTGGCCGCGCCCCAGCTCGATCCGCGATGGACCAGGAAACCGGCAGCGACGACGCCTCCCAGAACAAGAGCATGCACGATCGCCGATCCGGCAAAATTGCCGCCAAGCGGGTCCGGCTCTGTCCATGTATGGTCGTTCGGCATGGTCTACTTCTCGATCGGTTGGGTCACGATGCTGATGTTGGTAATTCCGGCTTGTTTCACCGCGTCCATGACGGAAGCGAAAGCACCGAAGGGAACACGTTCATCCGCGCGCAGGTAGATGATCTTCTTGGATGGGTTGGCTGAGCCGGCCCGCAGCAACGTAGGCAATTCGTGGATATTAACTATCTTGTCCTGTAAAAACACCTGCTGATCTTTGTTGATCGTTACGACCTGCCGCTCCTCAGTGACCTGGTTGACGGAGCGGGTCTTCGGCACGGCAACATCAATTCCAGACTGCAGTACGGGTGCGGTCAGCATGAAGATGAGCAGCAGCACCAACACAACGTCGATCAACGGCGTCATGTTGATCTCTGCGAGGGAGGTTTGCGTTCTACCGCTGTTGGAGAAGGCCATATCGCTCTCTCCTCAGTACTGCCGCACCCGGCGCTCTTCTACCTGAGGAGCAGCGGGCTGAGACATGGCGGCGTTTTCGATCGCCGAGAGAAGTTCGCGGGCAAAATCATCCATGCGCGAACCGAACTCCCGCAGACGGGCAGTGAACTGGTTGTAGCCAATAACGGCTGGAATTGCGACGACCAGACCGGCAGCGGTCGTAATCAGCGCCTCAGAGATACCGGGCGCCACAGCGCGTAGTGTCGCCGCACCCTGAGTGCCAAGGCCGTGGAAGGCATCGATGATGCCCATCACAGTGCCGAACAGGCCGACGAAGGGAGCGATGGCAGCGATTGTTGCCAGCCATGTCAATCGCGATTCCATGCGGGTCAGCGCCTCAGAAGAAGCGGTCTGTGCCGCACGCTCGAGAGCCACAGGGTTCCGCGGAAGTCCACGGCCGCCAGTCTGGCGCTGGTACTCTTCATTGATCTCGGTAAAGACAATCACGAGGGGCGAGGGCTTGAACTGTTCGGCTACCGTGGCAATCTCGCTAAGACGCTGAGATTTGCGAAAGGCGCGGACGAACCGTTGCGACTGTGTCTGCGCACGGCGGAAGCTAGACCACTTCGCGAAGATAATGGCCCAGGAAAAGACACTTGCGAAGGTCAGCAGCACCAGCACAGCCAAAGCGACCGGACCAGAGTTGTGGAGCATCTCGAGCAGCGCGGATCCGCCGGCTCCCGAGGGAGGAAGCGGTGCGGCCTGCTGATCGGCGGCGGTCTCCTGCATTCGCAGGAGAAAAGAGGCTAGGAGATGTACGTGGGTCATCGTCATCACAAAATGCTTATTCCCAGTGTAAACGCGCAAAATGGGCAGAAGTTGGGTGAGGTTCCCAGTTTGGTGCATGCGTTTGTTATGCTCAGGCTGCCATGCTGTTGGAATTACGAGCCGAAAACTATGCCGTAATGGACCACGCCGTGGCCGGATTCGGTCCCGGCCTGAATCTCCTGACCGGCGAAACCGGCGCCGGCAAATCCATTTTGATTGATGCTCTTGCGCTGCTGATGGGTGGAAAGGCGTCCAGTGACGTTGTTCGCCACGGCGCGGAAAAAGCCGTGGTGAGCTGTGTCTTTGAGGCGACACCTGGGGCCGAAGCGCTTCTTGAGGAAAACGGAATCGACATCGAGTCCGACGAGATTCTGCTTCGCCGCGAGATTGCCCTGAACGGCAAGGGACGCGTCTGGGTGAATAACCAGCCCGCAACCGTTGCCGTGCTGCGGCAGCTTGCACCGGAACTCGCCCTGATCCATGCCCAGAGCGATACGCTGGCGGCCTTCGACCAGGCGCAGCAACGCGGGCTGCTCGATCGTTACCTGGGAGAAGGCGGCTCCGTCTTCTCCGACGTAAGCGCCGCTTATGCGACCTGGAATGAGGCAAGTTCTCGCCTGCGCGAGCTGGAAGGGGACGAGCAGGTCCGCCTGCGGTCGGCCGATCTCTGGAGCTTTCAGGCGAAGGAGATCGAGGAAGCCGGCCTCACCAGCCCTGACGAGGACACGGCGCTCGAGACCGAGAAACGTGTTCTGGCCAACTCCGAGAAACTTTATTCCTGCGCCATGACCGCTCTCGACTTGTTGTACGAGGGAGAAGGCGCAGCTGCTTCCAAGCTCGGCGCGGCGCTTCGCCAAGTGGAAGAACTCGCACGGTTCGACACCAGGTTTGCCGATTCTGTTCAGCAGCTCGCGGGGGCCAAGGCTTCGGTCGAAGATGTCGGAGCTCTGGTGCGCGATTATGCCGATGGGATCAATGCATCTCCGCAGCGCCTGGAGGAGATTGAAGACCGCCTGGCTCACCTCGACCGGCTTAAGCGTAAGTACGGCCGTACGCTGGCCGAGGTCATCGCACACGGGGATGAAGTCACCCGCAAGCTGGGTGAGATCGAAAACCGGGACGAGCTCGTCAAGCAGCTACGCAAGCAGTTGGAGGCCGCAGCATTGGAGTATCGTCTCGCCGCGGGACGGCTGACGGCCGAACGCAAGAGTGCCGCCGCACGTCTGGAGAAGGTTGCTGAAAAGCAGATCAACGACCTCGCCATGAAGGTCCGCTTCGAAGTAAAGGTCGCTTGGGAGGAAGACGAGGGCGCGTGGACAGTACACGGCTGGGACAATATCTCGTTCCTCATCGCGACCAATGTGGGGGCACCTCTGGCTCCATTGACTGAGATTGCCTCCGGCGGCGAGATGTCGCGTGTCATGCTGGCGCTGAAGGTATCGGTCGAAGACGGTGTCAGCAAGCTGCGTAAGAAGACGCCGTTGCCGCGCACATTGATCTTTGACGAGATTGATATCGGCATCGGTGGACGCGCAGCCGAGGCCGTGGGACGCAAGCTCAAGCAGCTCAGCAAAGGCCAGCAGGTGCTCTGCATTACGCACCTGCCTCAGATCGCAGCCTTCGCCGATACACACCTGGTGATCGAGAAGACGGTGAAGGCAGGCAAGACTCGCACCGGCGTACGGGAGACGAGCAGGGAAGAGCGCGTGGACGAGATTGCCCGCATGCTGAGTGGCGCCACCATTACCGAAGCCAGCCGCAAGAACGCCGAGCAGATGATCGGCGAGGCCGAAGTTGCAGAATCTGTGTGAGGAGCGATAAAAGCTCGATGCGAACGCTGAAGTGGATCGGGTTGGTGCTGCTGTTAGTTGCCGTCGTCATCCTGGGTGGGCTGGAGATCGCTCACTGGACCTTGCCGAACTCCAACACGCAACAAGCGAAGTTTGACGCCATTGTTGTACTGGGCACGCCTTCGAAGGATGACGGAACCCCTTCGCCGGAGCAGCGAGAACGAGTGCTTGAAGGTGTCAGGCAGTGGAAAGCAGGCATTGCTCCGGTCATCATCATGACCGGCGGGCCGGCACACAATCGCTTTGTTGAGGCCCACTCGATGGCTGTTTATGCCGAGCAGCAGGGAATTCCGGAATCTGCTGTCATTGAAGAGGGCAAGGCGCAGAATACGGTTCAGAACATCTATTACTCGAACGAGATCATGAAGCAGCATGGCTGGCACTCTGCGGAGGTGGTCAGCTCAAAGAGCCACCTGCCGCGTGCAGGCATGATTCTGTCGCACTTTCCGCTGGAATGGAAGACGGACGGGTCCGCCAAACCGGCCGAATATGGCTGGTGGCGTGAAGCTCTCTTCGAGTTCAATGAGGCGCAGTACTGCTGGACGCTTCGCCGTAAGGGCTTCCCGAAGTCGAAGTTCCTGCCACAATAGCTAGGGTGGGTAAGGGATACACCTAATTCCTAACCATTAGGAACCAGCAACTGGCTCGCCTCGCGAGCCAGATTTGGTACCGTCTTTTCAACACTCTGCAGCCGCTGCGAAAGCTCACTAGAATTAACACATGGCTGCCGAGTTCACCCACCTTCACCTGCACACCGACTACTCGCTTCTGGATGGCGCATGTGACGTCGACAAACTCGCCTCTCATCTGGCGAAACTAGGCCAGAAGGCCGCTGCTATGACAGATCATGGCAACATCTACGGCGCGGTGCACTTTGCTGCCGCCATGGAGAAGAAGGGCATCAAGCCCATCATCGGCTGTGAGCTCTATCTGTCGAAGACCGCCGACCACCGTGAATTGGCTGACGGCTACAACCACTTTCTGGTGATCGCCGAAAACGAAGAGGGCTACCGAAACCTCGTCCGTCTTACCAGCGAAGCAGCCCTGCATGGCTTCTATCGCAAGCCGCGCGTCAGCAAAGAATTTCTATCAAAGCACACCGAGGGCCTGATCGCCTTCTCCGGATGTCTTGCCGGTGAGTTGAACCAGCATCTGATGGCCGGGAAGTATGAAGAGGCTAAGCGTACTGCCGGCATGTTTGAAGAGATGTTCGGAAAGGGTAACTTCTTCCTCGAGATCCAGGATCATGGTCTCGAACCGGACAAACCGGTCTGCGAAGCGCTCTTCAAACTCGAAAAAGAACTCAACATCCCGTTGATCGCTACCAACGACAGCCATTATGTGGCCGAAGATGACAGCCGCGCACACGAGATCCTGCTGTGCGTGCAGACTGCTGGCTCGATCAACGATCCCAACCGCTTCCGCTTCGATACCAACGAGTTCTACATCAAGAGCGCCGAGGAAATGCACCGGCTCTTCAAGCATGCGCCCGAGGTCTGCACCCGGACGATGCAGTTTGTCGATCGCTGCAACGTGAAACTCAACAAGGTCAAGAATCCCTTCCCGGAGTTCGTTGTTCCGGAGGGCGCGACCATTGACAGCTACTTCGAACAGGTCTGTCGTGAGGGCTTCCAGAAGCGCAAGGAAACAGCCATCCGCCATCTGCAGGAGCGCGGTCAGCTCCGTAAGACCATCACGGAATATGAAGAGCGCCTGAACCGCGAGATCGACTGTATCAAGCAGATGAAGTTCCCGGGCTACTTCCTCATCGTGTGGGACTTCATCAAGTACGCCCGCGAACGCGATATCCCTGTCGGCCCTGGCCGTGGATCGGCTGCCGGTTCACTGGTTGCATACTGCATGGAGATCACAGACATTGATCCGCTGCAGAACGAGCTGCTCTTCGAGCGCTTCCTGAATCCCGAGCGTATCTCCATGCCTGATATCGACATCGACTTCTGCATGAACCGCCGCGGCGAAGTCATCGAGCACGTCACGCGCAAATACGGACGCGATCAGGTAGCGCAAATCATCACCTTCAACACCATGGCCGCCAAAGCAGCCATCAAAGACGTCGGCCGGGCTATCGATATGCCGTACGGCGAAGTCGATCGTGTCGCAAAGCTGATTCCTGCGACCATCGGCATCACCATCGAGCAGGCACTCAAGGATTCCCCTCCGCTGGCACAGGCCTATGAAGATCCAAAGATCCGCGAGCTGATCGATACAGCAATGAGGCTGGAAGGTCTGGTGCGCGGAGCCGGCGTACACGCCGCCGGTGTCGTGATCGCGCCGACCAAGCTTACCGAACTCGTTCCTGTTACACGCGCCAAGAACGACGATATCGTTACTGCCTACGATATGAAGGCCGTCGAGAAGATGGGTCTTCTCAAGATGGACTTCCTTGGTCTGACGACACTCACGGTTATCGATGACTGTCTGAAGCTGATCAAGTCCAACCGGGGTGTCGAGGTCGAGATGGCCAAGGTGCCGCTCGACGATGAAAAGACCTACGAACAGGTCTTTCACCGGGCGCTGACCTCCGGTGTCTTTCAGTTTGAATCCGGCGGCATGCGCGATGTACTGCGCCGCTATAAGCCCACCTCGGTGGAAGACCTTACCGCTCTCAATGCGCTTTATCGTCCCGGTCCAATCCAGGGTGGCATGATCGATGACTTCATCGAGCGCAAGTGGGGACGACGCGCTGTTGAATACACGTTCCCTGAGCTTGAACCCATCCTGAAAGAGACGCTGGGCGTCATCGTCTATCAGGAGCAGGTCATGCAGATCAGCTCTGCCATCGGCGGTTACTCGCTCGGCGGCGCTGATCTGTTGCGACGCGCCATGGGTAAGAAAGACCCGGCTGAGATGGCCAAACAGCGCGTCATCTTTATGGCCGGAGCTGCAGAACGCAAGTTCAACAAGGACAAGGCTGGCCAGCTCTTCGACCTGATGGAGCAGTTCGCGGGCTACGGCTTCAACAAGTCGCACTCGGCCGCTTACGCTCTGTTGGCCTATCACACGGCCTATCTGAAGACCCACTATCCCGTGGAGTTCATGGCTGCGCTTCTGACCTCGGAAACCTCCAAGCCGGAGAACGTGGTGAAGTACATCCAGGAGTGCCGCGAAATGGGCATCACGGTGTTGCCACCGGATGTGCAGATCTCCGCGGCCAACTTCACCCCGGTCGGCGACGCGATCCGCTTCGGTCTTGCCGCGATCAAGAACGTCGGCGGCAATGCGATCGAATCGATTCAGCAGGCCCGTACCGTGCTGCAGTCGGAAGGGAAGGCCGGTTTCACATCGATCTGGGAGTTCTGTGACAAGGTCGATCTGCGGCTGATGAATAAGCGCGTGCTGGAGTCGTTGCTCAAGGCCGGCGCGATGGACAGCTTTGGTTCACGAGCCCGCGTGATGGCGGCGCTGGACAGGGCGATCGAACGCGCGCAGAAGTCACAACGCGATGCTGAGACAGGGCAGCATGGTCTCTTCGGCATCTTCGATGCAGAGCCTGACGTTGCGAAGAAGGCAGACGATGACCTGCCCAAGGTCCCCGACTGGGATGAACACACGCGCCTGCAGAATGAGAAAGAGGTGCTCGGCTTCTTCGTCTCCGGTCACCCGATGGACAAGTACCGCGAGAAGCTTCGCAATCTCAAGGTTGTGGACACGGCTACAGCGTGCGAGATGAAGCCGGAACCGCAGGTCTTCCGCCGCGGCCAGGATAATAGCGCCAATGAGATTCAGATCGCCGGTGTTATCACCGGGCTGAAGGTAGCCAAGTCCAAGCGCTCCGGTGAGATGTATGCCTCCGCGGCGCTCGAAGACCAGACCGGCAAGATCGACATCATTGCCTTTCCAAAAGACTACGAGAAACTGGCGGAGAAGCTGAAGATCGACGTTCCTGTGCTCATGCGCGGCACGCTTCGTGGTGAAGAAGACTCAGCGCCGAAACTCTCGGTCACATCTATCCAGGCCTTGGAAGATGTGAAGATCAAGCTGCCGGCCGCGCTCCGCGTGAAGGTGCCACTGCATCATCCGGATGCGGCATTGCTGGAGAAGCTGCTAGCGCTCTTTCAGGGGACGCCCGGGCCGGGGAAGGTGTTGCTCGATCTCGAGGAACCGGGGCAGTTCTGTGCCGTCCTGGAGCCACAGGGACTCTCTGTCGCTGCTGACAAACTCTTCATTGATCACGTTGAGGAGCTCGTGGGCCTGGGCGCCGTCCGTGTCATCGACTAAACACGACCGGCATAAATGCCGGTCGTGTTTGATATTGGGTTCCCATCCATCGCAACCCGATGGATGGGAGTTCTATTGGTGTTTGTGTCTGCCTTCTGCCTAATGATTCGTAGTCATTCGCTCTATCCGGCTAAATTACCAAGCTTCTGACACATCGCTCTTCTTGTTCTTCGGTGGTGGCAGCATGTGAATTGCTGCAGGCGCATCGCGATCAACCTGTAAGACACCGCCCTTCTCGTGCAGTTCAGTGACATGCATGACCGTGCGGCGCTTCCATTGCGGATCGCCGGGTTTTTCATCCTTGCCGCTCTGGTGGGTGAAGTAGAAGAGCCACGCGCGGCCCGCGGCGTCGACCACAACATCCGGATGTTGCCCCTGCGCATCGTCCGTGGGCTTTGCTCCATGGCCTTGCAGCAGATTCTCCGTCTGCCGCTCCCAGTTTGTCAGGTCACTGGAATGGAAGACGCCGAGACCATTCCAGGCATCCTGAATCAACCAGAACGTCCCTTTCCAACCAAAGACCACTGGTCCTTCTCCGCGTGTCTTGACAGCGATTCCTGCGGGACTCCAGTGCTCCAGGTCGGTGGAGTCGCTCATATAGATTTTGGAACCATCGCGCTCATTCTTGTACCAGAGACGCCATGCGCCATCAGGCTTCCGGAAGAGGCAGGCATCGATAACGCGGTCTGATCCGAGCTCAAGCTTGCCAATCTCTTTCCAGTGGAGAAGATCGGTGCTGGTGAGGTGTTCGATATACCGGGGAGCATTCCAGTCGCTGAAGGTCCCGGGAACGACGGTAAGAAACATGTGATACGTGCTCTTCACCTGGATCACCTCAGGAGCCCACAACGTGTAATCGGGTTTCTCGGCGGGAATATCTGCCTCGGCGAGATACTTCCAGTGCGCTCCTCCATCGCGGGACTCCGCAATACCGATCCGGGTGCCATGCACCCAGCGCACGCCTGTACTGTCTTGGATATCGGCGCGGCGATTGGTATAGAACATCCACCATGCCTTGCGCTGCGTATTCCAGATCACCGCCGGATCGGCCGCTCCATCGTGGACCGGGTCGCGATACAGAGGTACCGCGGCAGCAGTCTGCTGTGCCTTTGCATGGGGAGCGAGGAAGAGTTCCGGCAGGAGTAACAGGCAGCAGAGCAATTGCTTCATGGAGTTGATACTTCATGGATGCCGTCTTCTCCGTCAAGCTGTTAGTTTGTCTGCATGCCTCTCAAACGGATCGTCCTGCTCTCGCTGTTTGCGGTTGCATCTTCTTCGTGGTCTGCAGCCGCGCAAACCTCCGCGTTTCAAACAAAGCTTCGTACCCTGAGCGAGGAGTTCTGGACCTGGCGAGCCACGGAGCAGCCTTTCGCCAACGACGACATTCCTCGCATCGAACGCGCGGAACCGTTTGTCGTTCATTGGGCGCCAGGCGATGTCACCCAGTACAAGGCGAAGGTCGATGCGTTTGAAAAGCAGTGGCGCGCCCTCTCCGCGGCGAAGGAACCGGTTGCCGACCAGGTGGACTATCGCCTGCTTGGCTCTGCTATCGCGCGGGTGAACTGGGAGCTAACGATTTTCCCGATGTGGAAAGAGAACCCGTTCTTCTACGTCGATCAGAGCCTCGGTTCCGTCTATGCCGCGCTTCTGCCGAAGCCACCGATTACACCGGCGCGCGAAGAGATCATTCTCTCCCGCCTGGAGCGCATGCCCTACACGCTGGAGGAAGGGAAGAAGAACCTCACAGATATTCGCGCGCCTTACGTTCGAGCGACGATCTCCGAGCTCAAGGAGATCGAAGCGCACATGCAGCAGGTTCACGATGGGCTGCTGCCCGTCTTCTCCGATGCGAACAAACCGCGTTTCGAAAAGGCAGAGGCTGCTGCAGTAAAGGCGCTCGTGGAGTATCGCGAGTGGGTGAGCACACGTGGGAAGTCCACGTTGCCGGAGAAGACTGCCGTTGGGCGGGAAGGCTACATCTGGTTCCTCCGCAACGTGGCGCTGATGAAGTACAGTCCGGAAGACCTGTTGCGAATGGGCCGCCAGGAGTGGGAGCGTTCCGTAAGCTTTGAAACTCTAGCACGAGCCGCCAGCACCGGTGTCCCCGATGTCCCGTTCTACGGAACGATCGAAAAGCAGATGGATGCGGAGAAAGCGAACGAGCTCGCCATCCGGAAGTACATGGTCACGCACGGTGTCCTCTCTGATCCCGCCGAGGTCAGGCACTATTACTACCTTCCGGTTCCTCCATACATCGCAGCACTCAGCTTCATGGGCGTGACTGACGACCTCACCGGACCGTCGCGACTTGAGGAAGACGGCACCAGCTACAAGGGAACTCCGAGTCCGACAACTAACTTTTGGGGTGCTATTACCGGAAGGGATACCCGGCCGCTGACGCTGCACGAAGGTTCGCCGGGACACTACTTCCAGATGGCCTGGAGCTGGCATCACCCCGACCCGATCCGGCGGCACTATTACGACTCGGAGTCGAACGAGGGCATCGGGTTCTACGCTGAGGAGATGGCGATGGAAGCCGGTCTCCTCGACGACTCGCCGCATATGAAAGAGGCCGTCTACGGCATGATGCGCCTGCGGGCGCTACGCGTGGAGGTCGACGTCAAGCTGGCCCTCGGAGAGTTCACGCTGGAGCAAGCCGCGGACTATCTAACGAAAGTCGTCCCGATGGACCGCGGCACAGCAACGAGCGAGGCCATCATGTTTGCCTCGACTCCAGGACAGGCGATCACCTACCAGATCGGCAAACTCGATATTCAGCGGCTGATGACCGATGTACGCCAAAAGCAGGGGGAGAGCTTCAATCTCCGGCAGTTCCACGATTTCATCTGGTTGAACGGCAATCTCCCATTTTCGCTGGTGCGGTGGGAGATGCTCAACGACTCCAGTGACGTACCTCCTGTTGCACCGTCCTTTCTGGAGGCGAAACGAAACTCGCGGGCGATATAGGCAGTCCAACGAGCATGGCTACCGACCGCCAGTTAGCGTACGCTCTGCTTCGCATCGCCTTCGGTATCAATTTTGCGGGTCATGGATTCACGCGGATCCACTCCGGCGTCGCCGCCTTCGCTGCCAATACCGCACAGCGTCTCGCGAATGCTCCGTTGCCGCATGGGCTGGTACTCGCTCTTGGTTACGTCATCCCATTCGCGGAGGCTGCCCTTGGGTTGGCTTTAATCTTCGGCATCTTAACCCGCCTTGCTCTGATCTGCGGATCGCTCTTCATGATGATGCTCACCGCTGGTACTACCGCCAATCAGCAATGGGATGTGGCCAGCCAGCAGTTGCTGTATCTCCTCGTCTTTTTCATGTTGCTGCACTTCCGCAGCGATAACTGGCTTGCTCTCGACCAGCTTCGATACAATCGAACCTGATGGCAGATTTTGAGGCAGCAAAGCCCGCCGTGGCAGAGACGTCTGAGGCATGGCGAAGGACTGAGATGGCGCGGCATCCCCAGCGCCCATACCCGATGGACTTTATCCAGGCACTCTTTACCGACTTCAGCGAGATCCACGGAGACCGTGCCTTCGGCGATGACCCCGCCATGGCAGCCGGTATGGCCCGTTTTCACGGGGAAGAGGTCATGGTCATCTGCAACCTGAAGGGCCGCACTCTGAAGGAGCGCATGCTGCGCAAGTTCGGCAGTCCCGACCCAGAGGGATACCGCAAGGCACTGCGCGCCATGAAACTGGCTGAGAAGTTTGGCCGCCCGGTCTTCACCTTCATCGACCTGGCTGGCGCAAATCCAGGCCTCGGCGCGGAGGAACGTGGCCAGGCCGAGGCCATCGCCCGGAATCTGATCGAGATGGCTCGTCTGCGCGTGCCGATCCTGGCTACTATCACGGGTGAGGGAGGCTCCGGGGGAGCACTCGCGCTGGCTGTGGCCGATCGGGTACTGATGCTCGAGAACGCCATGTACTCGGTGATCTCTCCCGAGGGTGCGGCGTCCATCATGTGGAAGGATGCAACCAAAAAGCAGAAGGCAGCAGAGGCGCTGAAATACACCGCAGATGATGTGATGCGGCTGGGCTGCGTTGACGAAATCGTTGCTGAGCCGGAGGGTGGCTCACAGAACGATCCCGCCTATTCGGTCTCCCTTCTGAACGACCGCCTGGAAGTCAATCTGGCCCACCTTCGTGCACTCAGCGTTGATGACTTGCTGGCCCAACGCTACAGCAAGTTCCGCAACATGGCCCAGTTCTTTGAGGTAGCCTCCTAAGCTGCGTTTGCCACGATGACTTTGCAGACCCAGGACCGTATGCGTGGCCCCGGTGGGCTCTTTGGAGGCCAGACTCGGGGCAGCGCAGCCGTGCGCTTTGTCTTTGGCACCGTCTGGGTCTTTGCTTCCAAGATCATTGCCGTCATGGCGACGTCGAATATCGATAGTTCGGCGCATGAACTATTTTTCCGGACATTCTGGTTGGCCCTGCTGCTGCTCGGCTTTTGGGGCATGGGACGGCTTCTCGATGGGCAGGAAAGTCCTATCAAGGCCATGGGGCTTATACGGCGAGAAGGATTTGGCAAAGAGATCGCCCTGGGAGTTGCTACGGGCTGGGGACTGATCACGGTCTTGGTATTACCTATCATGCTCTCCGGCAGGCTCGACCTCACTTTCTGGTGGAGCGCCCGGTCCATTCTGCTCACCATGAATAACCTGATCGTGCTGGCGGTCGCCGCTCTGGTTGAAGAGGTCGCCTTCCGCGGCTATGCTTTTCAACGACTTCGCGATGCCGTTGGACCGACGGTCGCTACCTTATTGCTCGCTGCAGTCTTTGGCCTGGTTCATCTGAATAACCCCCACGGAGGCTGGCCGGCAGTCTTTGTCACCATGCTGGCGGGCATCATGCTGTCGGTGGCATATCTGCAGACACGCAGTCTCTGGATGGCCTGGGGACTGCACTTCGGCTGGAATGCCAGCATGGGTGTTCTCTTCGGCCTTCCGGTGAGTGGTCTGGATTTCTCGAGCGTAGTGCAGGCTCATCCCGGTCTTCCGTTCTGGCTAACGGGAGGACTTTACGGCCCTGAAGCGTCGGTGCTGGCGCCATTTGTCGTTCTGGCTGGCATCGCCGTCGTTGTGGGGGTAACCCGCGACCTCAATTGGAAATACAGGTTTGATCCGATCGTAGCCGGCGGGTACCCCATGGACGCTCCGCCCCCGCCACAGCATGCTGCCATGGAGGCTGAAGCTGCCGCAAAACAAGCAGCACTCATCCAGATCATGCCGGCTTCTGCACCCTTGCCAGTTGCACCTCGGGCTGCCGAACAATCAGATTTCCCATCCGGGGAAAAATGACAAAACGCTGACTTGCCAAGCCCCTCAGGGAAGGCGCAAGATGCTGGTAACTTGAGGTAACACCTCCATGGCATCGCGGGCACAGTATTGGGTGGTAGCAGCTTCGCTGGCCGCCCTCTGGCTACCGGCGGCACAGGGACAGGTATTTGTCGTTGGCAAAAACACCGCTACCGACGGCATGGTCACAGAATTTCATCCCACAAGGGTCGAGCTGCCGTCCCAGCCGTTGACAGAGCGAGGCCGGCGAGATCTCCTGCGCATGCTCGAAGCGGAACAGGGTTTCGCCCACCGGGCTTTGCCGATGGGTGGTCAGGGACTGACCCTGCAGGCCAATGGCACGCTCTCTCCGGACTCAGACGCTATCCGTGACGCTCTTTATAAGAAGGGCATCTCTGCGCAGGCCGGAGACCGGGTCGTCGTGACGAACCTGCACTTTGAGAAGGACCGCCTCATCATTGATCTGGACGGCGGCCCCTTCAAGAAGCACCGTTGGCTTTCGCATGTGCAGTTCAACGACAACAACGTCGTCGCCCCGGAAGACCAGCCGACGGGCTCGCGGATCACGCTCGCCTTCGAAAAATTCATCCCTGATCTTACCCCCGCCGAGGTCAAGAGCCTGTTGGAGCCAGTCATTGACTTTGGTGTGAAGACCAGTGAAGAGGCATATGCCAATACCTTGCCGGAACCGCTGAAGCTTGCCGTCGCTGATCATCGCGTCCTGGTCGGCATGAATCATCGGATGGTGCTTGCTGCGCTGGGGCAACCGGTAATGAAGGTTCGGGAAAAGATCGATGACGCGAGCGGCAACAAGTACGAGGAGTGGATCTACGGCCGCACCCCGCAGACAATCCGCTTTGTCCGTTTTGTCGGTGATCGTGTCGTGATGATCAAGGTTGCGGAGCTGGGTAAGCCGATCGAGGTGCATGACAAGGACGAGATGGCCGGCTATATCAATCCAGATGCCGTCCGGACGGTTGCCTTGGGTGACGCCAAGCCAAATGAAGAGGGAAGCGGCAAACAGGCGCCTCCTCCTTCGCTGCGGCGTGACGGAGAACAGCAGACTGTACCCGGCTCTCCCTCTCTGGTGCAATTGCCTCCAGACAAGAAGGATCAGCAGGACAAGCCTGAGCAACAGCTTCAGTCCAACTTGAGGTAAGATAGAAACGATCGCTCGCCCGAGCGGGTTCCTTTTCCAACGCACAATGCGGGATTGGGGCAGGATACAAGCAGATAGCGATTTCGCGTGTCTGCGATGGGGCGAACGATGAGACATTTTCTTCGTGGCCTGGCCCGAAGATGAAGGAGCTACCATGGCAAAGATTGCCAAGACTGCAGATCGTAAGAAGGTGATGGACACCTCCAAGAGCACGGATTGCCCGAAGTGCTCCAAGCCCACGCGTATCGTGAAGCGCGTCAAGGACCGTGAGCGCAATGTTCCCGGTGGTGTCTATATCTCCTGCTCTGCGTGCGACTTCTACGAGAAGCTCTAAGCAACGCTTGAGGTTCAAAACACAAACCCGGCCTTTGCCGGGTTTTGTCATTTAAGGCCGAAGCGCAGGAAGGGAGGAATCGATCTCGTTCAGGATGGAACGGACCGCTGACGCCGGATCCGTCGCCTGGGTGATCGGGCGACCCACCACCAGCTTGCTCGCTCCGGAACGGATGGCAGACGCCGGTGTAACGACGCGCCTCTGATCCCCAGCTTCAGAGCTGGCGGGGCGGATACCGGGAACAATGAGCAGCGGCTCATCGCCAATGGTCTCGCGCAGCAGCGCAATCTCTTCGCCGGAGCAGACCAGACCATCTACACCGGCATTGATCGCCATCTTCCCCAGGAGAGCGACCTGCTCGGCCGGTGTGCGGGTAATCCCGGTTGCAGCGAGCTGGCTACGGTCCATGCTGGTAAGCACGGTGACTGCCAGCAGCTTGGGAGCTCCGGGAATCTTCGCTGCGGCATTCGCTGCGGCTTCCAGCATCTGGGGTCCGCCGGAGGCGTGCAGGGTCAACAGGCCAACTCCCAACCCGGAGACGGAACGAACGGCTCCTGCCACAGTGTTGGGGATGTCGTGGAGTTTCAGGTCGAGGAAGATGTTGAGCTTGTGCTGCAGAAAGGAATCAATGACGGGTCGCCCTTCGGCGAGATAGAGCTCCAGTCCGACCTTGACCCAGGAGATGAGGCCGTTAAGAGCCTCGACCGCCGGGAGCGCTGCGGACTGAGTGGGATAATCCAGCGCGAGGATGAGGCGGTCGAGGGGCTGAATCTGTGGAGAGCTCATGCTCTCGATTTTAGCGGGAGGCGAACAACAGCGGCTGTACTGACGCTGTCTGGGCCACCAGAGCACGAACCTGGTCCGGATTGCTGCCGTTTACCGGGTCAATGCGAACCTTGCCAAGGCCGGCGATCCCGAGTTTGCGGGCAGCGGCGTAGGAGAGGTCGACGATCCGATCTTCCAGCAGCGGGCCACGGTCGTTCACGCGAACAAATATGGACTTCTTCGTCTTGAGGTTCGTAATGCGCGCCCAGCTTCCCAAAGGAAGCGTACGGTGGGCACAGGTCAGGCCGTGCATGTCGAAGCTCTCGCCGTTGGCAGTTGGCTTTCCCTGGAACTCGGAACCATACCAGGACGCTATGCCAGTCTGGTACCAGGGTTTCTTGGAAGTCGCCTTACGGATCTTGCCGTCGTTCGGCGCCTTGTTGAGATCGCGAGGGGGATCCGCTGGAACGTCCGCCGGAGCGGCTGATGTAGCTGTTGCTGAAACACCCAAACCGAAGGCCACAACTCCTGTCAGCAAGCGTGGAATACGGTTCAGCAGCCGGGAAGAAAATTTTTCTTGCATACGTTCTTGCTCCACTGTTATTTTCTAGTTTCCTGAAACGCTAAGTCAAACAAACCCAGAGACTTACCTTCATTTATCGACTTGTTCCTTAGGCCTTGCCGTGATATAGAAAAACGGAGGTCACAGGAGCTTTTGCGGTCATTCTGGGGCCCAGTGCTACATTGCCTACTGAAAGAGGGATGCTTTCCGTACCAACCTCAGTTGGCCAGGAAGGATCTTTCCACAGATTTTTTCGCCTTTTTATCGCGGAGAAGCGACCCTGAAATTCTCGAAAAACCTTCTTACGATCGCCGGATACGACCCCTCATCTGGAGCGGGCATCACAGCAGACCTTGCCGTCTTTGCCGCCCATGGCTTCTTTGGAACAAGCGCCATCACCGCGTTGACCGTCCAGTCCACGACCGGAGTCGCGTCCGTTCACCCGGTAGAACAGGCGGTTCTGGCGGAGACGCTGCACGTTCTTGATGAGGATCTGCCGCCCGCCGGCGTCAAGATTGGTATGTTGGGCTCAGAGGCGGTCGTGGAGGTCGTCGCAGAGTATCTTCAGCGGCTAGCCTGCCCGGTAGTCCTGGATACGGTCCTTCGATCCAGCTCGGGCAAAGCTTTACTGAGCCCGGAGGCCATGGCCGCGTTCCGACGCGTTCTGCAGCACGTCGACTGGGTAACGCCGAATGTCGACGAGCTGTCATTTCTAACCGGCATTCCGGTCGCTACGCCCCGGGAGATTGAGAATGCCGCACTTGCGTTTGGGCAACAGTACGGAGTCGGCGTCATTGCCACCGGAGGCCATCTGAAAACTCCGGACGACTACGTCCTGCTGCCCGACGACACGGCGGGGCATTGGCTTGCCGGTGAGCATATCGCTACGCTCGCAACTCACGGCACCGGCTGCGCCTTCTCGAGCGCCTTCCTGTGTGGCCTGGTGGAGGGGAAGCTGCCAGTGGAAGCTGCCGGAGCGGCTAAGGAATACGTCAGGCAGGGAATGCTGCGGGCCACGGCGGTCGGACACGGGAAGGGGCCGCTGAACCTACTGTGGCCGCTTACCCAGAAGCCATAGCCGCAATTAGGGTAGAACTAGAGATATGCCGTTGCTGATTACGCTCAATGGAAAGAGCAAAGAGTTTCCGGATCTGAACGAAGGCGCGTCCGTTGGGGATTTAGTCAGCGCGTCAGGCCTCAAGGGCGATCGCGTCGCGGTTGAGCTCAATGAAGAGATCGTCTCGCGCCGCAGCTGGGAAGAGACTTTCCTGAAGACCAATGACAAGGTCGAAATCGTCCACTTCGTCGGCGGCGGCGCCTCCTAAACTACCCAATTCCCAGCTTCTGCCGAAGCTCCGCAATGCTCTCATTCCGCTGCTGGAAGTGGCGCACCACCGTTCCGTAGGAGACATCCCGGGAGACTCGTTGTTTGTCCGGACAGACGATGACCGCCCCATCCACTGAGAAGCGGCGATGGGTCGGCTGTGTTTCCATATCCCTGATGCCTGCCTCTGCGATCTGATGGTTGAGCGCGAGTTGGTCATCAAGTTCCAGAATCACCTGATCGGCGAAGCGCTTCATAAACGCCAGGGTGGCTGTTGTGGGGTGGAAGACCATGAAGCCACAGCAAAGGATGAACCCCTGCTTGCGGGCCACATCCATGGGTATGGAAAAGTCTTCCTGGGCAATGATATCGGCCTGTGGCAGGGTGGCAAGCATTGTGTCGAGATCAGCAACCGCAACCGCATCGATATCCATCGAGTAGACGGTATGCCTGCGTTCGAGCAGCGTCTTCAGGATCAGCGAGCGCAGCACCCAGAGCAGATGCCGACTGTGAGGATTGATCTTACCGTTGGCATCGAAGAGGAAGTAGGAGGAGATGTCCAGAACGCGGCAACATTCCAAACGCGAAGCTATCTCGACTGCTTCGCTGTCGAGAGCAATCACCAGAAAACGCTGGTCGACGTATTTCAGCGCCTGTTCCTTCCAGAGCTCGAACATCTCCAGATAGTGACCGCTGAGCGTGATAATCGTTACGCGGCTGCCGGATCCGAGCGCGAGCGCCTCGATCTGCCGGTGAAGGGTATCGGAAACCGTCCCATCAAGGATCTGGGTAAGGTACCGGTGCATTGTCTCAGCGACTACGGCGGCGTGCCCCTGGTCACGTTGGGCGACCTTTTGCAACAGATCCCTCCCCAAAGAGGGGTTGCCAAGCCGCATGGCCATTTCGGCGATCTCGATATCGATCGCTGCGTCTTTGCCGAAGTCACGCTTCAGTAGCCGTTCAAAGAGCGTCTGGGATGTGCCGCTCTTCCTGGAGAGCAGAAGGGCATAGGAGAGTCTGCCGCGGTCGAAGGCAGCAAGCGACGGAAGGGGACCGGCGTAGACCAGGCTCGCCACCGCTATGGTCCACCACCCCATCCGTGCGCACAGGCGGCTGCTCCCAAGAAATAGTCGCGTCAACATCATCGTTTTTCTTTCAGGCGGAGCGAGTCTTGAGAAACCGGTTTCTGATCCGTTGCTGCAGGATCTCTTTCAATTCACCAATTCCGAAGTAGGCGTATGCAGCAGCCCCAAACAGCAGAACCGTGGCGCAGGAGAAACCTACAACCGCCGAGAGCGACCAGTTGACCTCGAGCTTGGATGGGTAGAACGACAGGGCGAACGCGACGCCCATAAAGATGGCAAGCCGGGTAATCGGCTGCAGGCTGACCTTGTATTCGGGTGGGAAGATGTCTTCGTTGAAGCGAACGACAGCATAGGTCTGGATAATCTCCCAAATCAGCCAGCAGAGGATGAAGCCCGTAAGGCTGTACATCTTCATGATCGGGAGGGACACACCCAACATGACGAGATACTTAGGGTCGTACAGGTTCCGTTTGTGCAGCCAGACCGTAAAGAGGAACGGGCACATCAGGAAACTTCCGATAGTCACGATTGGCGTCAGGAAGAGGACGACGCGCTCCGAAAGGTCGTAAAGCTTATGGAGGGCATTCCAGTCGCGCTTGCCGAAGAGCATGGTGATGTCCTGAGAGATGGTGGAGCTGGCAATCGAGAGGATCTGCCGAGCCATCTGGAAGACCACGCGCACCAGGGCGAAGGTGGCCACGGCCGCCGGGCCAAGCATGCGCTGGATGATGATGATGGGACCCTGCCATGTAAGAAAGCCCGCCAGGGCGATCAGCAGAAAGTGGCCGCTGGGTTTGATGATCGCCCGGACATGCTCCATGCTGCCGTACCGCAGTGACGGCAGAAGGATCGGCGCATTCCGACGCATATCGATCATCACCAGGATCAGGAAGGTAAAGAAGGCCCCCAACTGCGCCCCGGCGACGGCTGGGAACGAACCGTGCATCTTCACGGTCACTGCAATACATACGATGGAGAACAGTCGCTGTGCACTGGCCCAGTAGTTTCCGCGGTGCAGTTGGCCTACGACCATGTAGCTGTTAGTCATCAGGCTGAACAGCATGTTCAGGGCGATCTGCAAGATCAGCAGGTATAGCGCTAGAGAGTTCTGGAACGGGCTTTCGACCTTCAGGTTCAGATACGACGAGATCGGCAGAACAAAGACGATCAGGCCGGCGATGGCAAAAAGCGTAAAGAACCCAACCAGCAGCCGCAGCGCCGCGCCCTGGACATTCTTGGCGCCCTCAATGTCGCCGCTGTTGTACAGGATCGACATCTGGTTGTTGGAGTAGTTCTGGATACCGTAGTTGAGGGTACCGAGGTAGCTGACGGCGGCGCTAAGCGCAATCCATTCGCCGTAGACCATGATGCCGTTGGAATAGGACCGGAGAAACAACGGCGGCACGATGAGCTGCGAGATGATCGTGACACCTTGACCTAGAAAGTTCGTGAAGAGCGTCTTGAAGATTCGGCGCAAATTCATAGGGTGCGAGTGCTGCAAGGTCCTTTAGGCTAATGCTGGAAGAGGAAGGTGAGAAGAACCGTATTTTTCGCATCCTAGCACAGCGTTATTGCAGTCCTTTGTAAGCCGCAGAAAAGAAAGGCGATCCGGACAAGAAGGCGAAATAAATACAAGGACGCAGAGCGCCGGCCATCAACTCTACAGAATATGTGTTATCGGACATAGAGAGTGTGGAGCAGATACGGCTAGGTCTCCGACAATGCCGCCGCCTCATGGGCATGCATGGCTGGCATTCTGAGAGTCACTCTGGTCCCCCTGCCGGGACGGCTGTTGGTCTCCATGGAGGCCGAATCGCCATACAGCACCTCCAGACGTTCTCGGACATTCCTCATTCCGATACCTGTCCCTGGACGTACCAAGCCGCTCACCGGCGACGGCGCGTCGTTCTCCGGAGCCATCCCGATGCCGTCATCTTCCACCTCGATCAGGAGGTGCTCGCCATCCAGCTTGCTGCGGAGCGTGACCGTGCCTCCAGTAATCCGAGGTTCCAGGCCGTGCTTGATGCTGTTCTCAATCAGCGGCTGCAAGATCATGCTGGGTACGACCAGAGGCTCCGTCTCCGGGCTGATCTCCTTTACGAAATGCAGCTTCTCGCCAAACCGGACGACCTCGATTCGAAGGTAATTGTCAGTAAACGCCAGCTCCTCTGAGAATGGGACGAACGCTTCTCGGTCCTTCAGAAGAACCCTCAGAATATTTGCCAGCTTGACCACCATCTCCCGCGCCAGCTCAGGCTTGAATCGGACCAGCGAGGCGATGGAGTTCAAAGTATTGAAAAGAAAGTGCGGGTTGATCTGCCGCTGCAAAGCGTCCAGGCGGGCCTCCAGCAGCAGACGGGTCTGCTCTTCCAGCTTTCGCTCGATGCGGACCGCATTCCAGATCTTCAGCGGAATTCCTACGACTACGGGCGAACAGGCGCAAAGAGCTAGCTCTACAAGCCATTTATTCGAGTGAAGGGAGAAGAATCGCTTGGGAAATATTGTTGCTAAACCACTTGCGCCCAGCTCGAGAACTGCAATCAGGAGCAGCAAAAGCAGTTGCCGGTCCAAATGGGGTCGGCGGAGATTTCGGCGGACCCAGCGGTAGAGGCTGAGGTCGATAAGGGGTGTGAACGACCAGACGTCTTCCAGGCTGGTAAACGAGCGAAATCCACCGGCAAAGCTGCCGACCAGCATGTTCACCGGCAGCGCCAGGTACTCATGGTGGAGCAAGGCCGGAAGAGCCAGGAAGATACCGCCCAGCATCGCAGGTCCCGCACCCAAAACGAGCCCCAGCAGAATCACGGCTTCGAAGCTGATATCGGCGGCTAGGAAGTTTGGGACAATGCTCCGCAGCCAGACACCCAGCATCAATGGTGTGCAGATAAGCGCCAGCAGGACCAGGGTTTGCCGCCGCGTGCGATGGTGCGACAGCAACAGATCCTTGAAGAGGCTTGACCGTGAGAGTGAACTGGAGACCGCCGCCGCGACACCCAGCTTTACCAGGAGCGTAATGAGGATCAGCTTGGGGTCGGTGGGATGCATAGGCCATTCTTACTTTAGCTGTCTTTTACGAGATGGTGACAACTCCTCCGAAGCCAAAGCCACACCATATTCATCTAAGTTAACGGAACTATAATCAACACAATGCCCTTTGAACGAGTTAGTAAAGTAGCTGAAGCCGATCTGCCCACCCGTTGGGGCCAGTTTCGGATTCACGGTTTTGAGGGCGTAGTCGCCAATCCAGAGCCGTGCAACGAAGCTTTGCCCGCGCCTGCGAAACGGATTGAGGGTGTGGTTGCGCTGGTCCATGGCGATGTCTTCTCTGCCCCTCCCCTCGTGCGGGTGCACTCGCAGTGCCTGACCGGAGACGTCTTTCATTCCCTTCGCTGCGATTGCCGTCTCCAACTGGAGCTGGCGATGAGTATGATCATCGAGGCCGGAGCAGGCATCCTGATCTATGAACAGCAGGAAGGCCGCGGCATCGGCCTGATGGCCAAGTTGCGGGCCTATGCTCTGCAGGATCAGGGGCTGGACACGGTCGAGGCAAACGAGGAGCTGGGCTTCAAAGCGGATTGCCGCGACTTTGAGTTGCCGGCCGAGGCCCTTAAGCTGCTTGGCATCACCTCCGTGAAGCTGATCACCAACAATCCGGAAAAAGTAGCTGCGCTGGAAGCTGGCGGAATCACCGTCATTGAACGCATCTCGGCCGAAGTGGAACCCGAGGCGACCTTCGAAAAATACCTTCAGGTAAAGCGCGAGAAGATGGGGCACTTGCTTCCGAGCATCTAGGGGTTGTTCCGCTATCTTCGGCTGCTCTGTCTGCCTTCCATGACCAACTTTGTCTTCAGATGCTAGACTTCCGTGGTTCCGGTAGACGCACATCGTTTTGGACTCCGAGGCAGGAGTCTGTTTCGTGCGCGGAACCACGGGAGAAGTAGATTTTGAATCGACATGCCCTCCACGCTGCAGGGCTATGCCTTATGTTTGTGTGCGCGCCGGGTGCTCTGTTCACGCAGGAGTCATCTGGCCGTAGCAATGCGGATACGTTGAAGGCTCGGTTTGAGCCGGGACTGAACGCGGATACCGAAGGCCCTGCTGCTGTTGTCCAGAAGCCTGCCGGAGGCATTCTTCGCCGGTTGGCCCACTTCTACCTCAACGATTGGAATGCGGCTCCCAGCACGGAACCGGCGCCGCGTCGCGCACTTGACGCTCCTATGGATTCGCCTCCATTTCCCAGCTCGGACTGGGGCTATGGCGGCTCTCCCACCATCGGAACGCCGGACAGCAATGTCTATCCCATAATGGGCGCACTGCGGCGCGAGGGCGCAAAGACTCACCTCTATGGGTGGGTAGAGGCATCAGGCAACGCGAGCACTTCGTCCCAGACCAACTATCCGCTGGCCTACAGCTCGTTGCCCAATCGCATGATCTTGAACCAGGCGGTAGTTGTGCTCGAACGTCAGCCTGACACGATGCAGACGAAGCATTTTGACTGGGGCTTCCATCTCTCGGGCCTGTTTGGCGCGGACTACCGCTACATGGCGGCCAAAGGATACTGGAGCGGGCAACTACTGGACCACAACCGTCAGTACGGCTTTGATCCTGTATGGGAATCGCTCGACCTCTACTTCCCTTTCAAAGAGGGGTTGATCGTCCGCGCCGGCCGCTTCCTCGCCCTGCCCGGAATTGAAACGCAGATGTCGCCAGGCAACTTCACCCACACGCACTCACTCATCTTCGCTATGGCTCCTTCCACCGAGACCGGGGCTGTTGCGACGCTGAAGCTCACGAAGAAGTGGATGATACAGGCGGGCATCTCGGCAGGGCATGACGTTGCTCCATGGACCGTGGACCGCACGCCCTCAGCGCTGGCCTGCCTCAACTACTCGACCAGATCGAATCACGACAATATCGACGCCTGTGCCAGCGGCATCAACGGCGGGCACTATGCCTATAACAACGTGCAGCACTTCGATGCTGTCTGGAACCACCGCTTCAATTCGAAATGGAACACGGCGACCGAGGGGTGGGTCATGTACGAGCGCGATGTCCCGAACGTCGCCAACGGTGCTCATCCTGTTCTTCCGGTTGAAACCGGGGCTAATGGGGCCTTCTGCGCTGCAGGAGAGGCTAGCTGCTTCGCGCCCGAGTATGCGATGTTGAACTATCTGAATCGCGTTGTGAACTCGAAGCTCTACGTTGGCACGCGGAACGGATTTATGAACGATAAGAAGGGGCAGCGCACAGGAGTTCCCGGCCGCTATACGGCCAACACTATCTACGTCACGAAGAACTTCGGCTCTACGGTCATGTTGCGCTCCGATCTGCGCTTCGACCACTCATGGGACCGCCGGGGCTACGACAACGGCACAAAGAGAAGCCAGCTGTTGTTCACCGTGGACCTGGTCTATAAGTTCTAGAGCGTTTTCCCTAGCCGAAGCGCAGCGACGACCTTCGAGGTGGTAATAGCCTGACCGACGTGACGTTGCGTGTGATCGGCGACGTGGACCAGCAGGCCACCGAGGGTGACAGGAAGTCTGTCGCGTCCGACATGGCGAAGTTCTCCAAAGCCTGAAGTCATCGCGAGAATGCGGTCACGAGATGTGGCGAGCGCGCCACCGAGCTCCGCGAGAACCTCTTCGGGAGTTCCCTGCGCATCGGCTTCAGAGCGAAGCAGGACCAGTTGCATTTCGGTCAGCGAACCACCTTCCGCGTAGGTCAACAGGCGATCGAGAGACCTCGCGATATGACGAAGCTGAAACGCGACCGAAGGCAAGTTGTGCGGCCGCGCGTGCAACTCTTCCCGAGAGAGGTCCTTCGACCACCGATAGAGATCTTCCTCTGCAAGATCAAGGGCGTGCAGTACCGCTCGGCGAATGGGTTCGATTTCATTGCGGCTGCTGCGGAGCCAGGGTTCAACCATCACCATCCCTTCCTTTGGCGGAACTCTCGTACGACTTCGGCGACATCCCGATGATTGCCGTCAACCTCGTGGTTCAGCGTCTGCATTTCTTCGGCAGAGATCTTTCCCGCCAGCTGTTGCAGGGCTACAGCGAGCCCCGGGTGGCGCTGGAGTGCATCCTCCCGAACGAGCGGCACGGCCTCATAGGGAGGAAAGTAACGCTTATCATCCTGCAACACAACCAGGCCCAGCGCACGGATAGGCCCATCGGTCGAGTTGCCGGAGACAATGTCCACCTGATGGCTGGCGAGGGCGCGATACAGCAGACCGAGATCCATGACCCGCGGTGGACCATTGAAACGGAGTTGATAGGTCTGCTGCAGACCTTGCAACCCATCCGGGCGCGATTCAAATTCGTAGCCGGTACCAAGCTTCCACTGTGGGGCGAACTGGGCCGCATGGGAGAGCGTTTGTACGCCGAGCCGGGTGGCATCATCCTTCCGCAGCACCATGGCAAACGTGTCCTCGAAGCCTAGCGGCTGTGCAACGGTGACATGATGCTGTTTGGCATAGATGGTGCGAATGGTAGCGAGTACGCGTGCTGGATCGCGGTCCAGCGGTTGTTTGAGTACAGCAGTCAGCGCAGTCCCGGTGTACTCCGGATAGAGATCGATCCGACCTTGTACCAGTGCCTGGTGCGCGATATAGCTGCCCGCGAGATAGAAACGGCGATCGACACGCTCGTGGGTGGTGCTTTCGATCTGCTGTGCCAGCAGCTCGCCAAGAATGACCTGCTCCGTAAAGTTCTTGCAGCCAACCACGATGCGTGATGCCCGTGGAGGCGCACAGGCCACAAGACTAAGCAGCGCCAGCATTGGCAGCAGAAGAAATCTGCGGCTCATGCTCGTTTCACCGTCAGCTTCTTTTCCAGAAACCCAAGTGCCGCATCCGCCAGCAATGCCAGCAGGGCCGCCGGAACCGCTCCGGCGAGAACCAGGCCGTTATCCACTGAAGCGACGCCGCGGAAGATAAGTTCGCCAAGGCCGCCGGCGCCGATGGCTGCCGCAATGGTCGCGACACCGACGCAGGTCACGGTGGCGGTCCGGAGGCCTGCAAGGATCACGGACGCCGAGAGCGGGAGCTCCACCTTGAGGAGCCTCTGTCGCGCCGTCATACCGAGCGCGGTAGCAATGTCGGTCAGCGTCGGATCAATACTGCGAATCCCGGCGTAGGTATTCCGCAGGATAGGAAGCAGTGCATATCCAGTGAGCGCCAGGATGGCCAGGCGAGCTGCATTTTCTCCAAGCCACGGCACCGGCAGAAGCAGACCGAAGAGTGCGAGAGACGGCACGGTCTGCAGCACATTGGCAAAGCCGATGATGGGTTTGGCCAGCTTAGGACGCCGCGAAAGCACGATGCCAAGCGGCAGCCCGATCACCGTCGCCAGCAGCATCGCAAAGAACGTTAGCCACAGGTGCTCAAAGGTCAGCCGGGCTATCTCATACCCGTGGGCTCGAAGGAAACCGGTCATGACGCCGGCTCCTCGTGGTTGCGATGATTGTGCCGGACGGCGCGGATGTACTGCCGCACATGGGGGTCGCTGGAGGGCATCACTTTGTTCGAAGGAAGGTCCGCGACGACTCGTCCGCCTTCCAGAAAGATCACCCGCTGTGCGAGATAAAGAGCCTCTTCCAGGTCATGCGTTACCAGCAGGACTGTTTTGCGGAGACGCTCGATCAACGACGCCATCATCTCCTGCATCTCTACCCGGGTGACTGGATCTAGGGCTCCAAAGGGCTCATCCATCAGCAGAATTGGCGGATCGGCCGCCAGCGCCCGCGCAAGCCCCACACGCTGCCGCTGACCTCCGGAGAGCTGCCAGGGATAGCGGCGGGCGAAGCTCACGCCTTCCAGGCCCACCATCGGTAGCAGTTCAGCAACACGTGTAGCGATCTGGGTCTTCGACTGCCCGGCCATCTCCAGCGGGAGCCCGACATTGCGCCCGATTGTCATGTGCGGAAAGAGGCCGGTTTCCTGAATGACGTAGCCAATGCCGCGGCGCAGCGAGGTACAGTCCTGGGAGGCGACTGGCTTCCCCATTACACGCACCTCTCCGGAAGTAGGTGCCGCCATGGCATTCACCATGCGTAGAAGCGTCGTTTTACCGCTGCCGGAGCGACCAAGTAAGGCGGTCGTGCTTCCCTGCTCTACGGCGAGATGAATTCCGCTCAAAATGGAGCGGCCGCCGGAGAGAGCGAGCGACAACGCATCGAACTCAACGGCGGCCATGGCCATAAAAGGGCCTCTCCTGAATGCCGGGGACCTCAAGCCTCTGCGGCAGGCGCAGAATCATCGTTAGAGCCGCTCTTCACGCGGACAACGGTGACCTTCGAGAACCCTTCCTTGAAGCTTGGTGGTCTCAGACGTTCAGCCATCTTCTTCATGACGTCGTCGGAGACGCTACGCTCTCGCTTGCGGTTGCGCTCCATGCAGATCTCAAGCGGCACGTCGAAGTACACGGCGTGCACCTCATAGCCGAAGCTTTTGGCCATCTTGATCCACTGACGACGCTCGTGTGCCGAGAGATTGGTGGCATCGACATAATTCCATGGCATCTTGGCGATAAGCCGTGCCCGTAGCAGCGACCGCAGGGTAGAAAAGACCAGTCCCTGATAACGCTGCTCGGTGATGTCATCGAACAGAATGCTGCGCAGCATATCGCTCGAAAGCGGGGTTACGCCACGGCGCTTGTACCAGGTGGTCTTCCCGCTTCCGGGAAGGCCAATGGTCAGCACCACATAGCCGCGTGGCTGTCGCGGAGACGCCGTCGAGGTGTCGTCAGGCTGAGATGCCGGCGGCTCAGCGGGCTGAGTCTCGACCTCTACCTTTCCCTCGGCAACGGCCTCAGGGCCGGCCTCAAGCGCCTCTGCAACCGCGGAAACCTCGCTTGCCGCGACAACGTCGGGTGGAGGTTCAGCCGCAGCCTGTTGGGCAGCCGGTTCATCAGGATAAGCGGGACGCAACGGAGCCGGCTGGTCGGCAGGTAACTCCTGACCGATCTTGCCAGTGGACTCCGAATTGTTAGGCCCGCGGCGGGAACGTCTTCTCATCTTTTCGCGCATCCATTCGCGCATATGTTTCTGCTTGTAACACAACGACTTGCCAGCCGCAAACTTCTCCTCTCCAGAAGGTATTCGGCTGGGTAATAGCAGGTCATGGTTTTGGCTAATGGCGAGGGCCTGACCGCCAATTCCTGGGTCCACCCATTATTTGCGGGGCCTATCCCATGCTGGTAGCATCGGTCTTTAGACGTGCGTTTGCCGCCAACCAGCGGCCTGGAAACGCGAAATGCTACTCGTTTCAACCTGTGAATTGAACAAGGAGCCAACTGCATATGGCAGTGAAGGTAGGAATCAACGGCTTCGGCCGCATCGGCCGTAATGTCTTCCGCACCGCAATCAATAACCCTGAAATTGAGTTTGTCGCCGTTAACGACCTGACCAGCCCGGCGACGCTGGCACACCTGCTGAAGTACGACTCCATCCTGGGCAACCTGCCGAACGAGATCTCGGCCGGTACGGACTACATCCAGGTGGATGATAAGAAGATCAAGGTCTACGCTGAGCGTGACCCCGCCAAGCTTCCTTGGGCCGAAGTCGGCGCCCAGATCGTCGTCGAGTCGACCGGCCACTTTACCGATGCCACCAAGGCAAAGGCTCACCTCGGCGAGACCGTCAAGAAGGTCATCATCTCCGCTCCTGCCACCAATGAGGACATCACGCTCGTGCTGGGTGTGAACCAGGAGAAGTACGACCCCGCCAAGCACAACGTCCTGTCCAATGCGTCGTGCACCACGAACTGCCTTGCTCCCGTGGTCAAGGTGCTGCATGAGAGCTTCGGCATCGTCAGCGGCATCATGACGACCGTCCACAGCTACACCAACGACCAGGTGATCCTGGACTTCCCGCACAAGGATCTGCGCCGCGCCCGCGCCGCAGCCATCAACCTGATTCCGAGCTCCACCGGCGCCGCCAAGGCCCTGAAGCTCGTGATCCCGGAGATGGCCGGCAAACTGGACGGCTTCGCAATTCGCGTCCCAACCCCGAACGTCTCGGTGGTTGACCTGACCTTCGTCGCGGAAAAGCCGGTGACCATTGAAACCGTCAACGCCGCGATCAAGGCCGCTTCGGAAGGCCCGCTGAAGGGCATCCTCGGCTACACCACGGAAGAGTTGGTCTCCTCTGACTTCAAGGGTGATAACCGCTCGTCGATCTTCGACTCGTCCCTGACCAAGGTTATTGGCAATACGGTGAAGATCATTAGCTGGTACGACAACGAGTGGGGCTACTCCTCACGCGTGAAGGACCTGATCCTCTTCCTCGAGCAGAAGGGGCTGTAATACACGTGGCCCCGCTTGAGGTCATCCTGAAGCGATTCGAGACGCCGGACGAGATTCGGATCTTCGAAAAAGGCAGGTTTGAGGTAGTGCGGCTTGGTGGCATATCCATCGGCCGCGCTACCTATGAACCAGGATGGAAGTGGAGCGAACACGTGGGTAAGACCCTGGGTCAGACCAGTTGCCACGTAGAGCATGTCGGCATGGCAACCGCAGCCATGGATGATGGCAATGTCATCGTGATGAAGCCGGGAGATCTCTTCTACATCGCGCCGGGACACGATAGCTGGGTAGTAGGCGAAGAGCCATACGTATCGTTACACTTTCTTGGCGCCGATCATTACGCACAAAAACAGGAGCTGTAAGTGACACGCACGAATATTGCAGGCACTTCTCCTTATGAGCCGATCATTGGTTTCTCCCGCGCGGTCAAAGTTGGCGGGCACGTCCATGTCTCCGGTACGGGACCGGTAGGCGCTGACAAGGAAGACGTCGCCGCCCAGACCCGCAAGACACTCGAGATTATTCAGACCGCCCTGGAAAAAGCCGGCGCCCGGCTGGAGCACGTTGTGCGCACCAGGATGTTCCTGACCCATACGGCGGATTGGGAAGAGGTGGGCCGTGTGCACGGCGAGTTCTTCGGCAGCATTCGGCCGGCGGCGACGATGGTGGTCGTCAAGGAACTGCTCAATCCCGACTGGCGTATCGAAATCGAAGCCGACGCATTCATCACAGACTAGTTTTCAGACAGGACACCAGACAGTATGGCCAAACTCTCTATCCGCGATCTCGATTTGGACAACAAGCGTCTCTTCATCCGCGTGGACTTTAATGTTCCGTTGGCGGACGGAGGGCACTCGATCACCGACGACACCCGTATCCGTGAGACTCTTCCCACGATCGAATATGCCATTCGCCATCATGCAAAGGTCATTCTGGCGGCGCATCTTGGCCGTCCCAAGGGCAAGGTAAATCCTGAGATGAGTCTGCGCCCGGTCGTCGACCGCCTGCGCCAGTTGCTGGATCATGCACTGGGTGAGCAGGTCAACGTTGCCTTCTCTCCGGATTGTGTCGGCGAAGTCGCGGAAGAGTTGACGCGTCAGCTTGAGAGCGGACAGGTGCTCCTGCTCGAGAACCTGCGTTTCCATGCCGAAGAGGAGAAGAACGATCCTGCCTTCGCAAAGAAGCTGGCCAGACTCGCCGACGTCTATGTAAATGACGCTTTTGGCGCTGCCCACCGTGCCCATGCCTCAACCGAGGGGATTACACACTACGTGCAGCAGTCCGCCGCTGGTCTCCTGATGGAGAAGGAGCTGAACTATCTCGGCAAGGCTCTGCACAACCCCGATAAGCCGTTTGCGGCGATCATCGGCGGCGCCAAAGTCTCCGACAAAATTGAGGTGATCGAGAGCCTGCTCGATAAGGTCGACACCCTTTTGATCGGCGGAGGCATGGCCTATACCTTCCTCAATGCCAAGGGTCAGAAGACGGGTAAGAGTCTCGTGGAAGCCGATAAGATCGATGTCGCCAAGGCTGCCATGGACAAGGCCGCTGCCAAGGGAGTGAAGCTCCTGCTGCCCGTCGATCATGTCCTGGCTGACAAGTTCGACGCCAAGGCGAAGACACAGATCGTCGACGGTGAGGGCGACTTCCCTGCCGATTGGATGGCGTTGGACATCGGTCCTAAGTCGGTTGAACAGTTCAAGCACGTCATTGCCGATTCACGCACAATTGTCTGGAACGGACCGATGGGCGTCTTCGAGATGCCTGCCTTCGCCAAGGGCACCATGGCAATTGCCCGGGCGGTAGCGGCGAATCACGATGCCACCAGCATCGTGGGCGGGGGTGATTCTGTCGCGGCTGTTCATGCAGCCGAAGTCACGGACCGGATTACGCACGTCTCCACCGGCGGCGGAGCCAGCCTGGAGTTCCTCGAAGGCAAGAAGCTGCCCGGCGTGGAAGCTCTGACGAATAAATAGCCGCGTAATGCGAATTCTGTTGATCGCGATCACTACAGCTATCTCAGCGGCGCTGGGTGGCTGTGTGGTCGCGCTTGGCACGCTGATTACGGGAGCAGTCCACTCCTACGAATCCTCACGGAATATCGCCGGAGTAACGGCCAGCGCGAACCCCGCTGCTGTCGTTGGAGGTACGCTCATCGGAGGATTGGTGGGCTATCTGCTAGCGCGCGTTTTCTTTCCTCACAGGGAATAGTTCCTTCCCGCCGAGTCACAGACCTCCTGCTTGTGGTTCGGCGAAACGCATTCTCACTCCGATAAAATGGTTGGCCATGCGTAAAAAACTGATCGCTGCCAACTGGAAGATGTACAAAACTCCTTCCGAAGCGCTGACCTTTGTCGAGGCCTTCCTGCCACTCGTGGCCGGACATACCCGCGACGAGATCGTGCTCTTCCCTTCCATCACATCGCTCGCGACAGTCATTAATCGCGTCCGCGGCACGAACGTCGCAGCCGGTGCGCAAAGCATGCACTGGGCAAATGAGGGCGCCTACACCGGCCATACTTCACCAGTCATGCTTACCACGCTTGGCGCGACTCACGTGCTGATCGGCCACTCCGAGAATCGCCAGTACGATAACGAGACGGACGAGCGCATCAATCTGAAGGTGAAGGCGGCAATCGCGCACGGTCTGACACCGCTGCTCTGCATCGGCGAGCAACTCGATGAGCGGGAGTCTGGAAAGACGAACGATGTTCTCGCCAGCCAGTTGGCCGGAGCGCTCGCCGGCCTTCCGAAAGAGCATGCGGACAAGCTGGTTGTCGCGTATGAGCCGGTATGGGCTATCGGCACAGGCCTGACCGCAACGCCAGAGATCGCCGAAGAGACACACATCCTCGTTCGAAATCACATGGCACAGCATCTGGGCGATGTGGCCAACGAGATTCGCATCCTTTACGGCGGTTCCGTCAAACCGGAGAACTCAAAGTCGCTTCTCGAACAACCCAATATTGATGGAGCACTTGTGGGCGGCGCCAGCCTAAAGCCGGACTCTTTCGCTGCCATCGTGCAGTACTAAGTTGGAGCCTCCCATACACCGGTCACCATGTCCCGGTGTATGGGAACTCAACAGAACTTCCCTTTCGACAATCGGAAAACTGCCCCCCAGAACGCGGCATCAGAGTTCGCGAGAGGGGCAGACCTATGTCAAATACATCGGATGTACTGGTGGAACGGCTGATCGCCTGGGGCGTGGACACGATTTTCGGTCTTCCCGGCGATGGCATCAATGGAGTTTTCGAAGCGTTGCGGCAGCGAAAAGACCGCATCCGGTTTATCCATGTGCGGCATGAGGAGTCGGCCGCCTTCGCCGCATGCGCCTATGCCAAGTTCACGGGAAGGCTGGGCGTCTGTATCGCCACCTCCGGTCCTGGAGGAATTCATCTACTTAACGGTCTCTACGACGCCAAGCTGGACCATGCCCCAGTTCTTGCGATCACGGGATTGCAACACGCAGATCTGCTGGGAACCTTCGCTCAGCAGGACGTCGCGCTGGATAAGCTCTTTATCGACGTCTGCGAGTACAACGAGCGAGTCATGAACGGTGCTCATATCGAGGGCCTGACCGACCTCGCGATACGAACGGCGCTGGCCAGACGAGGTGTGGCGCATCTCACTCTGCCGGTCGATGTACAAACACAGTCGGTCAGGCAAGGGCGGTCTGAGCGAAATCCCCCGCATCACTCCACTGCAACACCGAACTTTGACGCACACCTGCCCTCCCAGGTCGACCTGCAGCATGCGGCCGATATTCTGAACCGCGGCAAGCGGATCGCGATCCTTGCCGGCCAGGGAGCATTGCATGCGACCGATGAGCTTGAACGTATGGCGGCAGTTCTGGGAGCTCCCATCGTCAAATCGCTACTTGGCAAGGCTGCGGTTCCGGATGATAGTCCCTACACCACAGGCGGCATCGGCTTGTTGGGAACGGAGCCATCGCAGACCGCACTCGAAGACTGCGACACGCTGTTGATGGTGGGTACATCTTTCCCTTACATCGAGTTTCTACCCAAGCCTGGCGATGCAAAGTGCGTCCAGATCGACTGCGACCCGCAGCGCATCAGCCTGCGATACCCGGCCGACGTTGGCATCGTAGGAGACACCAGGGTTTGTTTGAAGGCTCTACTGCCGATGTTGAAGAAGCACGACGACCGCTTCCTGAGGAGCGCCCAGAAGGGAAAGCAGAAATGGTCGGAGCTGCTTGAGAAGCAAGGAACACATCTCGATAAACCGATGAAGCCGCAAGTCGTCGGCTGGGAGCTGGGCAAACGGATTCCGGCGAACGCCATTATCACCTCTGACTCAGGAACGATTACGACCTGGTGGGCGCGTTATGTCCCCGCGCTCCGTGGACAGAAGCATAGCTGCAGCGGCAACCTCGCCAGCATGGCCTGCGGCCTTCCTTATGCAATCGGCGCTGCTATCGCGTATCCCGATCGGCCCGTCTACTGCATCATCGGCGATGGCGGCCTTTCGATGCTGATGGGCGAACTCATTACCATCGCGGCCTACCAGTTGAATATCAAGGTCATCGTCATCAAGAACAACACTCTCGGGCAGATCAAGTGGGAGCAGATGGTGTTTCTGGGTAACCCTGAGTACGCCTGCGATCTCTTCCCTGCTGACTTTGCCGCAATCGCGCGAGGCTGCGGTATTCCCTCATGGAGGATCGAAGATCCTGCGCGCTGCGGCGCGGATCTGGACCTCGCACTGCAACGGCAAGGAGCTGCCCTGGTGGAGGCAGTGGTTGATCCCTTTACGCCGCCGATGCCGGCAAAGGTTAAGCCATCTCAGGCGGCCAAACTGGCGGAGTCGCTGATGAGGGGAGAACCAAACCGCGGGAAGATCGCTCTGACGGCGGTCTCCGATGCGGTCCGCGAACTGGTCTAATCATCATTCCCGTTTTTTGTACCGAAAGCAGGCTCGAAGAGAGCCTGCTTTTTTTGTTACCCGAGACTGTCGGCGCTCAGGCGACGTGGTTCTCGAGTGTTCCAATTCCATCAATCGTGATGCGGATTCCATCGCCTGATGCCAACGTGAAGTTGTCCGGCGGCACTACCCCCGTGCCCGTCATCAAGAACACACCGTCCGGGAAGCTGGACTCACGGAAGAGATATCCGGCGAGTTCTTTCAACTCACGTTTCATCTCGGCCATCGATGTCTCTCCAGTGAAGAGGGCTTGTCCGCCACGGAGGATCGTGATCGAAATTCCGGTGGACTTCGTAATCGGCTCCGTCGCCAACAGGATGCATGGCCCCAGGGCGCAGGCGCCGTCGTAGTTCTTTGCCTGTGGCAGATAGAGAGGGTTCTGACCTTCGATATCGCGCGAGCTCATATCGTTACCGATGGTGTAGCCCGCAATCTCGCCCTTAGGCGTCAGCAACATGACAAGCTCTGGCTCCGGTACCGACCATGTTGCATCGCGGCGAATGCGCACCGCACTGCCCGAACCCACAACACGCTTCCCCGCAGACTTGAAGAAGAGCTCCGGACGCTCTGCATGGTAGACGCGATCGTAGAAGTCACCACCACCCGCATCTTTCGACTCCTCCATGCGCGCGCTGCGACTGCGATAGTAGGTCACGCCAGAGGCCCAGACCTCCTGACTTTCCACCGGAGCCAGCACCGTCAATCCATCGAGCGAGGCGCGGCCCGCACTCTGGGTAGCGGCCTTAGCACGCTGTTGCAGTTCGGGGGAGGTCAGCAGTTCATCCCAGCTGGTTGCTGTAACTGGATAAAATGCCTGATCCGCTTCAACAAATGCTCCGCCTGACGTGCGATAAAGTTTCATTTCCCTCTCCTGTTATCCCTGTAGCTTTTGCAGGATTGCATCAACGTCATAGACACAGCCACCCCACACGCCACCGCTGGCCTGCACCAGGGCCGCCCACAGGCGTGTGTCTGCCGGAAGACCTGGATGCTGTGCAAGATCAGGCCGGGGAGAGCGCGCCGCAAGCCGCCTTGATCCCTCTTCCGGGGTGAAGCGTTCGTCTCCTTCACCGATCAGGTTCACGGAGCCGTGAAGTTGCTTGCGATCAACCACGATCTCGATCGTGTCGCCGTCACGCAACTTGCCAACGGGTCCGCCCGCAAGCGCCTCCGGCGATACATGGCCGATGCATGCACCTGTCGATACACCGCTGAATCGCGCATCGGTGATCACGGCGACATGGCGGCAGTACGGCAGATTCTTCAGCGCTGAGGTGATCTGATAGATCTCCTGCATGCCCGCTCCTTTGGGGCCGCTGCAGATCAATGCCATCACATCGCCTTCGCCGATGTTTCCCTGCTTGATGGCGGCTATTGCGGCTTCCTCTGTCAGGAAGACTCTCGCGGGACCTGTATGGCGATACACTCCATCGGCATCGATCAACGCCGGATCGATCGAAGTGCTCTTAATCACGCTTCCATCCGGTGTGAGATTGCCTGAGGGGAAACAGACAGTCGACGTGAGCCCGGCAGAACGTGCCCGATCCGGAGACATGATCACGTCGCCGGCATCGACTCCATCCAGATCGAGCAGGCGCTGCTTCAGAATGCGCCTGCGGTCGCTCTGTTCCCACCATTCCAGGTTTTCGCCAAGAGTGGTACCGCTGGCCGTCATCGCGCTGAGATCGAGCAGCCCGGCGTTCCGCAGCTGCAACATCACCTCTGGAACACCGCCCGCCAGAAAAACCTGAACTGTCGCGAAGTTTCTCGGACCGTTGGGCAAAGCATCAACCAGCCGGGGAACGCTGCGGTTCGTATGCGTCCAATCCTCAACAGTCGGACGGCTAAGCCCCGCGGAATAGGCAACGGCGGGAATATGCAGCAGCAGATTGGTGGAACCGCCGATAGCAGCATGAACCACCATCGCGTTGCGGATGGCGGCGTCAGTCAGCACATCGCGTGTTCCGATGCCAATCGACGTCATCCGCAGCATCGCCCGTGCGCTGCGTGTCGCGGCATCAAGCCAGATATCCTGCCCCGAAGGCGCAAGCGCTGTATGCGGCAGACTGAGCCCCATCGCTTCGGCAACCGCCTGCGAGGTCGCGGCTGTACCGAGAAACTGGCATCCGCCGCCAGGTGAGGCACAGGCCCGGCAACCCATCTCCGCGGCGTACTCCAGCGTGATCTGGTGCTGGGAATAGCGTGCCCCAATCGTCTGTACCTTGCCTGCGTCCTCGCCATCTTCGGGCAGAAGGGTGACGCCACCTGGAATCAGAACACTGGGATAGGTTCCAGAAGACGCCAGCGCCATCATCATTGCCGGCAGCCCCTTGTCGCAGGTAGCCACACCAAGCACACCACGGCGCGTCGGCAGCGAGCGCATCAGGCGGCGCAACACCACGGCCGCGTCGTTCCGGTACGGCAGCGAATCCATCATGCCGTCGGTTCCCTGGGTCCTGCCATCGCAGGGATCGGTACATGCACCGGCAAAGGGCGTAGCGTGGAGATTCCTAAGCTCACGGGCGGCCTCTGTCACCAGTAGGCCCACCTCCCAGTGACCGGTATGAAAGCCAAGTGCAATGGGGGTGCCGTCAGCCGCGCGCACACCGCCGTGCGTGCTCAGGATGAGATATTCAGGGTCATTCAGCCGCCCGGGCTCCCAGCCCATGCCGGCATTCTGAGACAGGCCGAAGAGATTGCCCGATGGCTGCCGCACCAGCATTTCCGGCGTAATCGGCAGCGCTCCCTCAGGACCGCGTGCGTGCGTCTTCACTGCCTGAAGCAGCGACAGATCGCTGTTGAGAATCGTTTCTATCCCGATCGCTTCAGACATACAGACCGTAAGACATAAGTGGAGTGCCGATAAAGTTCGACCCACAAAGAAATGTACAGGAAGCGGGTAGACTCTGGCGACCCCGGTACTTGAACCGCCCCAGTATCTCAGTTTTGATGGTGTTCACCATCTCAGACAAGAAGATGACATTCGGCCAACAATTCAGCGAATCCGCCCATTCATACTGATGTTCGACACAACCGCAATGAGCTTACCGATCGCCCAACATGGAATTGAGACAGCCGCACCGCTTCAGGATGGTCATCTGGTGCACGGCCCGGAGTTGCATATCCGCCGCCGGTTCAATTGCCTGGGCTTTGCCATCGATCTCGCCACAAATCATCCTGAAGTGGAGATAGCAGCTGCTGAAAGCTGGAGCTCGTCTCCCGCCATCTTTACCGATGACCCGATTCATATTGCGGTGACGGTTGTAGAAAACGGCGACACCCTCTGCCCTCCAGCGCCTGTTTTTCGCTCTCTCGGACATGTCGGCATGCACATTGCAGACTCGTCCAATATCCTGTTGTCGGATGTGGCGACAGGCAATTCGCAGATCTGTATCTCGACGGCGGCATTAACGTCTCGCCCCTATCTACGTTATTTCTTCCTCGAAGCCGCGGCGCTCACGATGATCTCGACGCGCTACTGCGTTCCAATTCATGCAGCTTGCGTTTCTGCGCAGGACCACGGAGTTTTGCTGTGTGGCGAATCCGCGGCGGGAAAATCATCCTTTGCGTATGCCTGCGCTCGCTCCGGCTGGCGTTACACCTCCGACGACGCCTCCTATCTCCTGTTAGGGCAATCGCCCTCTACCATCGTCGGCAACTGCAATCAATTTCGGTTCCGTCCAGGAGCCCGTGAGCTTTTTCCGGAGCTTCGTCACTTCGAAATCACTCCACGGGCAGCAGGAAAGCCGTCGATGGAGCTGCAGGTAGCAAAGCTGAATGGCATCAAAACGCAGCAGAGAGCCTCGGTAGCCCTGCTTGTGTTTCTCGACCGCGTCTCCTACGGTCCCCCGGCGATTCTTCCCCTTCAGTCCGGTCATGCCCGTTCCTTTATCCGACAACACTGGTCCAACATGCGCGAACCTCAGCATGCTGCGGTAGATCGGCTGTTACGGGATGCGCCGGTTATCCGGCTGACCTATAGTGGGTTCGGGAACGCCATCCATCATCTGGAGCAGTATCTGGATAGCCTGCATTGAGCCCAAATCACTTAGTCCCGTCTCCCCCTTGTCACAAGATTGTCACTTTGCTACCTTTTTGGCGGACGCGGGGTTTTTCAGAGTGACAATTAGCCCATGCTCCAGATGGGAACTCACGAATTGACTCAGCCCCCCGTTGTGATGCCGACTCGCACCCACATCCTCGTCGTTGAAGACGATCCGCGGATGCAAAAGGTCCTCCACAGAACCTTCCGTGAGCTTGGATATAGTGTGACGGTCTGTGGCGACGGCAAGAGTGGCCTCGACGCCTTCCACAGCATTCGGCCATCAGCCGTAATTCTCGATCTCGTCTTACCCAACATCACCGGGCGTGACCTCTGCAAGACGATGAAGGCAGAGCGGCCGGAGACGCCGATCATCGTCGTCTCCGCCATCAATGAAGTCGCAGACAAAGTTCTTCTTCTTGAGCTAGGAGCAGACGATTACGTCACCAAGCCCTTCTCTCCAAGAGAGCTGACAGCCCGGCTGCAGGTTGCACTTCGCCGTCAGCAGAAGCCAAGCACGGTCACCACTTATACCTTTGGGGACTGCACCATTGACTTCGCTCGCATGACGGCTCACCGGGCGGGACAGCCTGTCACCCTGACGGCCCACGAATTCAAGCTTCTGAAGTACTTTGTTGAACACGCGGAACGTGTCCTCAGCCGCGAAGAGCTGCTCAACGAGGTCTGGGGTTACAATTCCTATCCAACGACGCGGACCGTTGACAATCAGCTTCTGAAACTTCGCCAGAAGCTCGAAGTCAATTTTGCGGAGCCCCAACATTTTCAGACGGTCTACGGCGCAGGGTATAAATTCGTACCGTAGGTCTGAGATTGAAAATGTTAACGAAAGACACGCCAGGCATTCGTACACGCGTCCTTCTGCTTGCCTCGCTGGTTCTCGTCATTGCTGGATCGACCTCCGCAAGTCTCCTCATTATCCGCGGCCGTCTTCAACAGCACGCCCAGGCAGCGTTTTCGGCTGACCTCTATCGCTCGGTCGACCTCTTCCAGAAGCTACAAACGCAAAAACTGGTAAATCTGCGCAGAGCGAATGCGTTGATCGCCGATCTTCCCAGCCTGAAGGCGCTGATGACAACCCGGCATCAGCAGACAGTGGCCGATGGCTCGGTCCCGTTCTGGAAGGTCAGCGGCAATGACTTGTTCGCACTTGCGGATCGGGATGGCAGCATCCTGGCCCTCAATACCCGGCATCCCTCAGCGCAGCTTCTACCTGCCCTGCAGCAGAAATTTTCGGACCCCTCGCAACACCTCCTGCTTGCAGGTTCCGATCTTTACGAATACGCCACCACACCAATCTACTTTGGCGACCAGGCAACGGGGACCCTTCTTGGCTACGTCATCAGCGGTTATGCGATCGACCACGAGCTTCTGCAGGATGTAGCCAGCAGCGCCGGCTCCGACGCGGCTGTCTTCCATGGCTCTCAGCTCATCGCCAGCAGCCTGCTGGATGCGCGAGTTACTAGAATCTCCGGCGCGCTGCAAACCATTATTGGAGCATCTGCTCCGGTTCCGGCGATTCTGAACGGTGAACGCTATCTGGCGATCACGAAAGACTTTGATTCCAGCGAGAACGCGCCGATACGGCTCGTGATGCTGAAGTCGTTTGCGCAGACGGACGCCGCCCAAAAACAGATCAACCGTCTCGTGGCACTGGCGGGCGCCATTGCCCTCGCGGGGGGAACCATCTTAATGCTCCTGCTGTCGCGCATGGTTACCAGTCCGATTGAGCGGCTCACCTCGGGCGTCCGTGCCTTCGGCACCGGAAATGACACCTATGCTCTGCCGTCCAACGGGACGCAGGAGGTCCGTTTTCTAAGCAAGACCTTCGCGCAGATGCGCGAGCAGATACAGACAACCAACTCCAAGCTATTGGAGGCTGAAAGACTAGCCACGATCGGCCGCATGGCTGCATCCATCTCCCATGACCTGAGACATTACCTTGCCGCCGTCTACGCCAACGCGGAGTTTCTGGCATCCCCGAATCTATCGGAGGCAGAGAGAAACGAGCTGTATGAAGAAATCCGGCTCGCTGTCCAGGGCACCACGGAGATGCTGGACTCGCTGCTCGTCTTCGGCCGCACCGGGAATGCCCTGCTGCGAACGACCGCATCAGTGGAGGTCATTGCAGAACGCGCGATCACTCTCGTTAAATCGCATCCTGACTCTGACGGAGTCACTGTCACCTTCGTCAACAACGCGGCTGATACTACCGCGGCCGTGGATGGCCGCCAGGTCGAGCGCGCTCTCTATAACCTGTTGCTCAATGCCTGCCAGTCAGCAAGGCAGAGCCCTGCGACGCGCAGTGTCTCGCTGACGCTGACAGCGACTCCGCAAACCGTCACCGCCAGCATTGTCGACTCCGGCCCCGGCGTTCCGGCAAGCATCCGCGATAATCTCTTTGCACCATTCGTGAGCGAGGGGCGTCACAAAGGTACCGGCCTGGGACTTACCCTGGCATGGACCGTCGCGCGAGAACACGAGGGCGAGGTGCAACTTGTGGATGGGCGTGCCGGTTCAACGACGTTCCTCTTTACCATCTCTCGCACCCTGCACTCTGCCGACGGAACCTCACATCTACGAGATGGGGTATTGACCTAATGATGCGCGACACACTCAAACTCCAGAGCATGATCCTAGTCCTCGCGCTGCTGCCCTCCATGAGTCAGGCACAATCTGCGCCTGGTAACGCCTCACAGATACAGGAGACGCCGGAACAAAAGATCACTCGGCTTTCGACAACAATCACGCAGGTACAGTCACAGGTGGAGGAATACCAGAAGCAACTTCAAGAGATGCAACGGCAGCTTGCGGAACTGAAGCAACAGCTTGCCGCGTCAGGAGCTCCTGCATCCGTAACAGGGACACAGCCATCGCCTCCTGCGGCAACGCCGACGCTCGAAGAGCGCGTTGACGCACTGGAATCTGCCGTCGCCACCCACGATTCGTTGAAGGTTGAGTCCGAATCGAAGTATCCGGTCTCAGTCACCGGCCTGGTGCTCTTCAACGCCTTTGTGAATACACGTCGTGTCGACGTTCCGGCAACCCCGACCTACGCCCTGCGGGGTGGCGGAACCACTGGCTTCACAATGCGTCAGACCGTACTTGGGATTGACGCGCGTGGACCACATCTCCTAGGTGCGACCAGCCGAGCACAGATTCGGACGGATTTCTTCGGCTCCACCACGAATTCGGAATACTCCGCGGGAGGTCTTATCCGTCTGCGTACCGCCCGGGCTTCCCTGGACTGGGAGAATACCCAGGCCTTCTTCTCGTACGACCGTACGATACTCGTTCCTGATGCGCCAACTTCTTTGGCCTCAGTAGCCGTTCCCCCGCTCTCATGGTCTGGAAACCTGTGGACATGGAATCCGCAGGTTGGCGTTAGCCAGTCGATCCCTTTATCGACGACCTCGAAGCTCACGCTGCAGACCGCTTTTATCGACGTTGGTGATCCACTGCTGCCTTCGGCTACCAGCGGGTCGGCTTCTACGCTGGCAGAGCGAAGCAGATGGCCCGGTGTTCAGTTCCGCGCCGGCAGTAGCTTTGGCCCGGCCGACAACGAAACGCGGTTCGGACTTGGCGGCTACTTCAGCCCGCATCGTGCGCCCGATGGAAGCCGATTCGACGCCTGGGCTGCCACAGCCGATCTGCATCTACCCCTTGGGAAATACCTTCTGCTTACCTCGAATGCCTATCGTGGGCAGGCCTTGGGCGGACTTGGCGGCGGAGGCTACGCCGACTTTATTTATCGCGATTACGAGAGAAATACCGTATTGCAACCGATCGACAGTTCTACGGCTCCCATATATTCGGGGCTAACCCGTAACAGCACACTCATGCTGAATACGATTTACAGCCCAAACGCCTACCTGCAGTTCTCACTCGAATACAAACGGCTGCAATCAACTTTCCCAAGCCGCGACCGCTATGCAAGCGACGCAATCGGACTTTCAGGGGCTTATCGATTCTGATGACTACCGGCGCCTTTCTTCGCAGCATCGCAGCCGTCTGCCTTGTCGCATACGCGTTACCCTCCGCTCATGCCTCGGAGGCAACCGCACGATTACGCCTTACGGACGCAGCGTCAGCGAAACGGCCAGTAAAGCTTCCTCCAGCCGTGCTTTGGCTCAAACCCCTGAGCTTCGCACCACCGCCGTTCCCCGCCGGCCCCAACCCGGTCATGCTACAGAAGAACAAGACATTCACGCCTCATCTTGTAGTGGTTCCCGTTGGCGGCAGCGTGACCTTCCCCAACGCTGATCCGTTCTTTCACAATGTCTTCTCGCTCTTCGATGGCAAGCGATTTGACCTGGGCCTTTACGAGGCAAACTCGAGCCGCTCGGTTAACTTCTCACGCGAAGGTATCTCGTACATCTTCTGCAATATCCACCCGGAGATGTCCGCCGTCGTCATCTCACTCAGCACGCCATACTATGGCATCGCCGATGCCGGTGGGCAGTTTCGTCTGACAGGACTACCTGAAGGTGAGTATGAGATGCGTGTGTGGGTAGAAGGCGAACGCCAGCCGACACTCGACCGTTACACCAGGCGTGTCCACATCGCCGCGGAGAACATCAACCTCGGCGATATTACGATTGAACACCCTCAGCCCACACAGCATTTGAACAAGTTCGGTCAGCCTTACGGCCCGTCAGATCATGAGATCTACTGATCTCCTAGTGTGATGAATCTGACGCTCTTAGCAAAAATATTGTCATCCTGAACGTAACGGGGTCCCCAGCCAGCTTTGCTGGTGGGGTAGTGAAGTGAAGGACCTGCTTTTCTTCGGCTTCGTCGGCGAATGTCTGGGCGCCCAGACATTCGTCTTACGGATTGAAAAAGCGCAGCAAAGCCTCTTCATCCTTCTTGCTGAGAGACGCCCTCACCCGCATGTGCCTCACGATCGTTCCAGAGATCCGCGGTGAAAATCCCTGTGGCGCATTGTGACAGCGCGAACAGTTCTGCTGAAAGACAAGCTCCCCTGCGCTGGGCGTACGCTTCGGTTTTGGCTTGGCGGGGGTGGCTGGCGGCTGTTGCTGCGCAAAGCAAGGCAAAGCTATGGCAAACAGGAAGGCGAGGATCTGATTTCTTCGTGTGTGCATTACTTCTTCCCCCTCCATACCGGGAACAAAAACCGGTAGGTCATATTCGCCGTCCACAAGTTCTTGTCGCCGGCGGCTGAGAATTGCCTTGAATAACTTGCCTTCAAACGCACCTCGTGCGGAAGGTTGTAAGCGAGTCCGAAGTCGGCCAACCGCGTATTTACACCTGGCAGGCCATCCGAAGAGTCGGGCTTATTGCGGAAGGTCTGCTGCATACGAAAGGCAGGCTGAAAGCGGCCAACCCAACTGTTCTCTCCGCCCCAGAAGATTGGCCGCATTTCAGCTTCGAACCAGTATCCGGAGGAGTGTGCCCCATGCGCATACTCTGACCGGAACCGGAGTCCGGTGTTTGCGGGCTCCCACCAGAGATGAACTCCCTGAAAGTTTGCCTGTTGCCCCTGAAGCAGCCGACCGTACGACGTGCCAAGCTCCAATCGCTGCTTCGGAAGATAGACAGAGACGCGTCCGCCCGAGGATCGTTGCGCGAGGAACTGTTCATTCCCGCTCCGAGCTGAGAAATACGCAGCGTAGTCGATGGAGAAAGACGA